>JAFWVZ010000090.1 GCA_017523605.1 Bacillota bacterium
ATTACGATCTTATCCATTTTGCTCAAAATGAAAAGGATCCCAAAGTGCCGTTGGGCTATAATTCACGCCCTATCTGATGATAGGTGGGGTGCCTGCGCCCGCATCTCTGTCTTCCACTGATCTTATGAGGCCTGACATAACATACGGACCGACGTCCGGCTCCCCGGAAATGAACTGTAGGTTGAATTAACGCCCTGACGAACACCCCAGGATCCTATGAAAACTTACTCGTAGAGGTCTACGTCACTGTTGGTATATACCTTCTGGACGTCGTCATCGTCCTCAAGGACCTCTATCATTTTCTTAAGCTGGCCTAAAGCTGCGCCTTCCGGACTTGATGTCATGGAAGGTACCTGCTCTATGTCCGCTTCCAGAGGCTCAAGACCTCCGTCTTTAACTGCCTTAAGAACGTCGTTGAAAACGTCCGGACTGCAGAGAACGTCGAAGCTGTCGTCGTACTCTACGATGTCGTCCGCGCCGGCTTCCAGAGCTACCATCATGAGGTCGTCTTCCGTAACTCCCGTTTCCTTGTCGAATACGAGAACGCCCTTGGTGTCGAACATGTAGGATACGCATCCAGGAGTACCGAGATTGCCGCCGAACTTATCGAATGCGTGCTTTACAGAGGACGTAGTCCTGTTCTTATTGTCCGTAAGCGCCTCTATGATGACGGCTACTCCGCCTGCGCCGTAACCTTCGAATTTGAGTTCTTCGTAGGTCTCGCCGCCGAGTTCTCCGGTGCCCTTCTTTATAGCTCTTGTAATGTTGTCGTTAGGTAGTCCTGCAGCCTTTGCCTTATCTATCGCGGTCCTGAGAGTAGGATTGTAATCCGGATCTCCGCCGTTCTTTGCCGCTACTGTAATAAGCCTGGCGTATTTGGTGAAGCTTGCGGCTCTCTTGGAGTCCTGCGCTGCCTTTCTGCCGGCTATGGTGCCGTGTCTGCCCATTGGAATCAGCTCCCTTCTGTAAATGTAAACTCTTTTTCGCCTTGATTTTACCATTAAAATCGGGCTTGTTCAAGATACAACCTGAACAAGCCCGTCGGTTTCAAAGATGTAAAGATCTCAGCCTTCTACGGCTTGCGCCAATGCCACGGCGATACCGTCCGTATCGGATGGCGAAAGCCTGCAGACCTTCCTGTCGTAGGTAAAGATTCCGTTTGTTTCGTCCTCAACGTCCGAGACCTGAGTGTATATGGAACCGCAAAGCCCCTGCTCTGCTAAAGGAACCAGGTCTTCCAGATAGACTTTACGGAATGCTTTGATATACTCCTCCTTGGACTTGAACAGCTTGTAACCGTAGGTCTTTACAGTGTTAAAGCTGTGATCGTTGATCTTATATACGTAACCGCCGAACTCGGATAAAAACTGCGGAAGATCGCGGCGTTTACCGAGCTTAAGCTTTCCGAAATAGATGTGGAGGCTGTCAACATCCGTCTTCTTCTGATGGAACCATCCGCTTGTGGAATCGATAAGCCTGGATGGATCTACCGATTTAAGCTTTTCATAAGCTTCATCCGCGCGGAACTGGCCCCATCCTTCGTTGAATATCGTCCAGAGAAGGATACTGGGGCAGTTATAAAGATGCTTTGCCGTTCTTTCCATCGATTCCAGGAATATCTCCCGGGATTTAGGATCCGTGTTGGTATGAGCGTCGTTTATTTTCTTAAGGCCTATCGTAGGACGAAGCGTATCACGTCGGAAACTGTAGATCCCGTTGTTCACCATGTCCTGGAACACGATCATACCAAGCCTGTCGCACTCGTAATAGAAGTTAAGAGGTTCTATCTTGATGTGCTTTCTGAGAGTATTGAATCCAAGTTCCTTTAGTTTCTTTATATCTTCTGCAAACAGCGCCGGAGAAGCAGGAGTGTATAAGCCGTCGCTGAAATAGCCCTGATCCAGAAGACCGTTGAAAAAGAAAGGTTTTCCGTTAAGGCACATGCGGGGCTTGCCGTTTACCGTCTCGGAAGTGATCGTTCTTAGAGCAAAGTAGGACTCTATCTCATCCTTGCCGGATGTAACCGTAAACTTGTAAAGATACGGGTCATCCGGAGACCATAGATGAGGGGCCTCGGGGACCAGTCTTATACGGCCGCCGGAGAACTGCTGTTCCCTGCCTTCGAAATACACGGTGCCTTCGGAAACACCGTGGATCTCTATGTCCGCGCCCTTAAGATCCACATCGATCTTTAAACCGCTTATATGATCTACCGGAACAGGTTCCAGCCAGACGGTCTGCCATATTCCGCTTACAGGCGTATACCACATTCCGCCGCGGTCTTTCTTCTGCTTACCGTATGGATACTGAGTAGACAGATCGTTTACGGCGCGTACGGTAAGTTTGTTTTCTCCGTAAAGCAGCAGATCGGTAATATCTGCGGAAAACGGCAGGTATCCGTTATCGTTAGCTGCAGCAAGCGAACCGTTGACAAGCACTTCGCAGTTTCTGCTTACAGCGCCGAAATGAAGGATGATCCGATTGCCTGACCATGCGGACGGTATGGTAAAGATCTTTTCATACATCATCCGGCTGCCGTACCCGACCTTACCCTCGTATCCGGAAAGAAGGCTCTCCGGACAGAACGGCACGCGAATCTTTACTGGATCGTCTCCTTCGAAGCAGAAAGACCATTCTCCGTTAAGGCAGAGCCAGTCCTTGCGTACAA
Source organism: Bacillota bacterium (assembly GCA_017523605.1). Lineage (GTDB taxonomy): Bacteria > Bacillota > Clostridia > Peptostreptococcales > Anaerovoracaceae > RUG13409. Next base: position 2,669 of record JAFWVZ010000090.1, read on the forward strand.
GCTGCGGCCTGGGATAGACGTTCCAGGGAGTGCCGCTCAGGGCCTCGCCTTCAGTTGTATATAGTTTTACCGGTGTAAAGTCTTTCATTATCCAGCGTTTTCGGAAACATGCTTGTTTTTCGAAATAAAAATTATGTAAATAAACAATACTATAAGTACTATCAGTGCCGCCAGGAAGATCATGTTGCTGGGAAGGAAGGACTTTGTACCGTCGTTATTGACTATCATTTCTGCGTTCTTAAGGACCGCGGCGCCTATGGCCGGCCCTATTACGCCCGGGATAAGCACCTGTGCGATTATCCTGAGACCCTGGAACCTTCCGGCCATGTGTTCCGGTGTATAGTTCCTGATACCGGTACCGAATACAGCCATTCCGGAAAGATATCCGCTCATCATAAGCAGCGAACCAATGAATACAGGGATCTTCATCGCAAGCCCCTGAGTCTTTATGATCCCGGGGAAGACGAAAAGCAGGACATATCCAAGACCCAGCATCTCCATGGACGGGTATATCATCTTACGCGTTCCGTGTTTGTCGATCAGTTTGCCGCATATCACAGTTACGACCGCAGCAAGTATTATTGCCGGAGCCATAATAAGCACATAATCGCTCATGCCCAGAGACTTTTCGTAATAGATTATAAGATAAGGCATGAAGACCTGTATGGATATTCCGAAGATAACGAAACCGATAAGCAGGAAGTATAGCCTCTTGTTATTCTTTACTACCGACGGCTTGAATCCGTACAAAATAGTCTGCATGTAGCCGAGGTCGTCCGGTCTTTTTGCGGGAGCATCCTCAACTATTACGAATCCCAGAACGCCTACCGCAAGAACTACTATTCCTATAACAAGGTATATCGTCGTCCAGCTTTCCGCCTTATCCAGGTCGAATCCCATGAATCCGCCGAAAACCACAAGTATCGCGATCAGCGGCATCATTGAGTTTATGCCTTCGGCTGCTCCCCTGTTCGTCTCGTCGGTTCTGTCGGTGAGCCACGCGTTGTAAGCCGCGTCGTTAGCCGTCGACCCGAAGAAAGTCATTACGCAGTCAAGAATTATTACTATCGTAACCGCAGCGGCAGCTGTCCCTGCAGCCGCGCCGAAGACCGAAGATATGATGTCCAGCCTTACGAACGCAAATGCTATTATAGAAATGCCCCACGCAATGTATCCTGCGCACATGAATATCCTGCGCCGCTGGAGCCTGTCGGACAGCGAGCCGATGAAGATAGTCGTAAGAGTAGCCGCGACAGCGCTTGCTTCTACCATAAGTGAGATGTCACCAGCGGAAGCATTGAACATTTTATAGATGAACACGTTGAAGTACATGTTCTCCACTACCCAGGCTATCTGTCCGGTAAGCGAGAAGATGATCAACGCAGCAAAGAATTTCTTTTTACTCATTTATATCCTCCGTGAAACATTTCCGGGACTTCTGTCCTTGTAAGAGATAGGCGAATCACTTGAAATTCAGGTCGTAGATCTGCTTCGCCATTGATGCGTTGGAAAAGTCCAGCACTATCCATGCAGGTGCATAAGCGGAAAGATCCGCGGAAAGGAAGTTTTTGTTAAGTAATTTAGCGTAAGTATAAGGATGACCGAATTTCGGCGTTCCGTTAGTACTTAAGAAGCTTATCCTTAGGTCCGAATCTATCATTGCGGACTGCTCAAGTCCCGCGATGAAGGCATTCCATTTATCCGAAGCTCCGTACTTATATCTGTCCTGGATCATGAGGCTGTAATTATTCTGTTTCTCCAGTACCGCGTTAAGAGAAACATCATCTTTTCCGCCCTGATCTGCCCAGAAAAGCTGAACTCCGGACTTCTTACCGTATGCGTTCGCATCTTCGTAGCGGCGGAACAGGACTATCCTTCCGCGGCATTCCGCCATTTTAGGAATGGAATCGCTAAGGTACCAGCGGTCCGGATCTTTATCTATGTACTGATGCAGAAGTTCCTGGAATGCTTTAACGTCGTCGCCTTGCTCCATCTTAACGGCAAATACAATGGTTTCAGTGGGATTAGCTTCCAAAAATGCGTAGCAATCGCTCAGAACATCCTCAAGTCCAAGCGCAGGAGACCAGGGCCAGATGCCTTTTCTGCACTTGCAAAAACCATGGCAGAAGATCAGCTCTTCCTCCCCTTCTTTACCGGAAATTTCCAGACGGACGTCCAGATATCTGCTGCCGTCCTCAAGCTGAGTCTTTATCGAAGAGGACTGACACTTTGAAAAGAATGCCAGGTCTGCTTTTTCCGACCCGCTGTCGTGCGTCCCCGGAAGATAGACTTCGCTTATAAGCATGTCGTCTCCGAGGCGGGCCATCCATTTGGAAGAGTTCTCGACCTTTGCCGAAGAACGCGGTATCATCAGCGGCTCTATCAGGAAATACAGCAGCGCGACCACTATCAGACAGATCAAGCCAATGATAAGTTTTTTAACTATCCCGTTCATATTCCACCTCTGTTATAGATCAGTACTTCCTCTTAAGACTTCTCAGGTATGATTTCTGTTCCTCTGTTATCCGCCTGCTCTCGGCTGCTTTCTGAATGGACTTGTTATGCGTCCAAAGATCAAGCCTTTTATTCTCTATGTACGGAAGAACCGCATCGTATTGTTTTGCAAGCGCTGTGGCAAAATACCAGGCGCGCATCATGTTAACGTAGTATTCTTCTGAACTAATACCTGCGACGATATCCGGATATTCAGCGTCAAAATCTTCGTCCAGATAATGCTGCATCAGCATGCCTGTTCCGAACCTTACGACGTAAGTCTTGCCGGATGATATCCAGGTCTTGATATGCTCGAGGAGTACGTTCCTGTGCTTTTTAAATACAGCCGGCGAGAGCTGATCGCAGGTGGCCCAGTTGTCTATGTATGGCAGGAAATTCTCTACGCGGTCCATGCAAGCATCAAAGTCCTTTATCCCGGAAATGATGAACGCATGAAGCTGATCCTCATCGAAATACCGGTGAGGCAGAATGTCAAGAAATCCGTAAACTTCAGGGTCTTTAAGCAAACGCTTTGCAAGGTCCTTAAGCAGCGGAGTCCTAACGCCTATGATCCGGTCTTTGTCTACCGTTGGCAATAGTTTGCTCTGGAAGTCGCGGTAGCCGGGATCCTTAAGATCAAACAGTCTTTTTTGTATTTCGTTTACGTTCATGTCTCAGTTTTGCGCCGGACGCACTAGCGCATCCCGAAGAATTCCAGCACATATTTCGTTGCAAGACTCATCAATACCGGGTCCTGAAATCTGTGATCGGCGTTTAGCACAGGAATGAATTCGATGATGTTGTTTTCGGCAAATTCCTTGCTTTGCTCGAACGGAACGATCTCATCCTTGGTGCCGTGAAGTATAAGGATGTCGTCAGCATAGTCAAGGTAGTCCCAGGCTCTGACATCCTGCTTTTCAAGTTCGTCCAGGAAAGAACGTGTTATTACTACTTTTCTGTCGAAACCTACAGCAGCATCCTTTCCTTTCTTTAGCTTTTCAGTCTCACCGCTTCTCATCATGCTGTTCATGAGCGTGCCGTACATATCCACAGCTGGACTTCGCAGAGCTGTCTTAACGAAAGGATCGCCTTTTTCGTGCAGGTATTTAAGGATGAGATATCCGCCGAAGCTTGTAGCGTAAGCATACAGTTGCTCCGTTGCGTACATCGTCTTGGCTTCTTCGATGACAAGGTCAAGATATGCTGTGCAGTCGTCCAGCGAGAGCTTCTTTTTGACGTCGTCGCCGTGCGCCGGCCAGTCGAAAACTATTACGGCAGCATTCTTGTTTTTAGCCAGAAGTTTGTCGGAGAATTTTTCGGCAGCGTTGTTGTCTTTATGCCCTGCAAGTCCTGTAAAAAAGATCACGACTTTTTCCACAAGATTCTTATCCAAAAAATAAGTCTTGCAGCGGATGTTATGACCGTTCTTATTTATCTCGAAATATTTGTGCAGCATTATAATTTTTTAAGCGAAAGCAATGCAATCGATTCTATGTGCTTCGTATAGCAGAAATTGTCGTAAGCCGTTACTGATACGATACTGTATCCGGCGAGTTCCGCTGCGCGTAGATTTTCCGCAAGCGTCTTCGGATTGCAGGAAACGTAAACTATGGTCTCAACTCCGTAGCTGAGGATCTTCTGGAGCGCTTTGGGCGCTATGCCGGGACGCGGAGGATCGACCATTATCACGTCCGGAAGAACACTGAGGCCTGAGAGCACTTCTCCGACATCTCCGGCAATGAATGAACAGTTATCCAGACCGTTGATCCTTGCAGCTTCTTCGGCGGTTCTGACGGCCTCTTCCACTATCTCGACTCCGATCGCTTTATAAGCCTTAAGAGCCATTGCCTGCGTCATGGTACCGGTACCGCAGTAAAGATCGAATACTGTCTTGTTCTCCAGCGAAGGCAGAAGACTGATGGCATCACGGTAAATCCTTTCGGCAGCTTCAACATTGGTCTGGAAGAAAGAAAATGCTCCGACTTTAAACTTAAGGCCCAGGATCTCCTCGTTGTAATACGGTCTTCCGTAAAGGAGCCTTACATCCTCTGCGATTATTGCGTCCGAACGGTTATCGTTTACAGTATGGATGATGCCGACTATCCGGTCTTTAAGATCAGAAGACAAGATATTATCCTTGTATCCATCCTCATCGAACTTTCCCCGGGAACTTGTAACGATGTTAACAAGCAGCTCCCCTGTCCTTACGCCCCGCCTTAAAACAAGGCTCCTGAGCAAGCCGTCATGAGTCTTTTTGTTATAATGGATGTATCCTTTATCCAGACAGAATGACAGAGTGTTTTTAAGTATGGTCCTGAAATCTTCGGGGACCAGAACGCACCCATCCGCGGGAACTATGGAGATAAAGCTCTTTTTTGCATGCAGTCCCAGTAATGTGGGACCGTCCTTTACCTCGTTTCCGAAGGTGAACTCCATCTTGTTCCTGTATCCGGACTCGGAAGGAGCCTTAACGATCCCGCGGAAAACAGAAGCATCTATTCCGGACGCAGTAAGGCAGTCCAGGACCTCCTTTTCCTTTATCTTTAATTCTTCATCCTGAGACAAGCCAAGATAGGAACAGCCACCGCAGCGACCGAAAGACGGACACAGCGCTCTGCCCTTTTCAAGCTGTTCAGGATCCAAACGTCGGTCAGCAGCCATACTTATCAAGAAACTCCTTCTTGAATTCCGGGAAACGGTCCTCTTCGATCGCTTTGCGTATGTTCTCGGCAAGGCGTACAAGGAAATAAAGATTATGCTCAGCAAGAAGCATTGAGCCCAATATCTCCGGATTCTTCTGGCGGAACAGATGCCTTACGTATGCTCTGCTGTAGTTTCTGCAGCAATAGCAATCGCATTCCGGGTCTATCGGTGTAAAGTCGTCGAAATACTGCGCGTTGTTTGTGTTAAGGCGTCCGCAGCTGGTCATGGCCATTCCGTGCCTTGCTAGCCTGGTAGGCTCCACGCAGTCGAACATGTCTACGCCGTGTTCAACAGCTTCCAGAATGTAGTCCGGAGTTCCTATGCCCATTACGTATCTTGGCCGGTCGGCAGGAA
>JAFWVZ010000091.1 GCA_017523605.1 Bacillota bacterium
CGCAAGCAGCGCAGCGCTCATGACTACTGTGACGGCGGAGAAGACCTTCATGCTCAGCTTAACGCACTCGCGCACGCGGTCCATGCGTCCGGCGCCGTAGTTCTGGCCCACGAAGTTCATTACGGACACTCCCGCCGCGCTTATTATTGCCCAGTAGATGCCGTCGATCTTTCCGGTAAGCGACCAGGCAGCAACGACGGTCGTTCCGAGGGAGTTGACTCCGGTCTGTATGACTGCGTTGGAGAATCCGAACATGGTCTGCTGGAGGCCCGAGGGTATGCCTATCTTAAGCATCCTGCGAAGTATGGATCGCGTAAGACGCAGATTGACCCTCTTAAGCCTGTAGGCTTCATCCGCATGGGTAAGCCTTAAAATTACCAGCACACAGCTGATTATCTGCGAAGCGGCGGTAGCTATGGCTGCGCCCGCAACTCCCATGCCGCAGATCTTTACCAGCACGTAGTCCATCACTATGTTGCAGACGCAGCACGCAAGCAGGTAGTAGAACGGACGCTGCGAGTCTCCGGAGGCACGCAGTATGCCTGCTCCCATGTTGTAGATAAGCACGAACACCACTGCCGAGAAGACTATCCTGAGATATTCAGTTGCCTGAGCTACGGTCTCCGCAGGAGTATCCATCCATCCCAGGAAGACCGGAGCACAGAGTTCGCCTATTGCGGTAACACACAGGCCAATGATGGTGCAAAGTACTATGGCAGTGCCGGATGCCCTTCCAACGCCTTCGTCGTTCTTTTCGCCGTAGAAGTGCGCCACAACTACGGACGCGCCGCTGGTGAGCGCGACAAAAAAGCCGATCAGAAGATTTATGATCTGCGTGGTGCTGCCGCCTACTGCCGCCAGCGCCGCAGTGCCTACGTACTTGCTGACTATAAGAGCGTCAACAGTATTGTAGAGCTGCTGCACAATGGTACCTGCCGCGACAGGCAGAAAGAACACTATCAACTTTTTCAGGATCCCGCCTTGCGTAAGATCGTGCGATTCTGCGTTTCTCATAATAAAAGGGGCGCGATAAAGGCGCGCCCACTTATCTTATTCTTTTATTCCTCTCCGGTAAAGAGTTTTTTTAAATTTCTACAGCATCCTTACGAAGCAGCCGTCTTCGGACCATTCCAGCTTTACACCTAGGTAAGCGCCGTCGGTCTGCGCGACCATGAAGTCCAGAACGTCCTGGCCGCCGTTGTCCCTGTTCTTTACCACAACATTGCCGCTGTCCTCTATGTACGCAGGGATGAAGCCGCACTCGACCACACCGTCCTTGTCCGCGATCACCTTTGCAATTATCGTAAGGCGCGACTTTTCCGACCAGGGATAGAAGTCCACCTTATAGTGACCGCCGCCCCTGCCCTGTCTGGCGCGCTCCTTAAGATAAGCTACCATCTCCGGAGTATCGTTGTAGCCGGAGGTCATGGCGTAGGTGAAGCATACGAAGTTGCCGAGCCCGTGGTATATTGGCTTGCCCTTGTAGTACTCCACGCCTTTAAGGATGTGATGATGCACGCCGAATATGATGTCCGCTCCCGCGTCTATGCAGAGGTAGCTCATCGTCTGCTCGTAGTCGTCCAGCCTGGGGAAGTCCCCGCCGTTGCCCTTGTGGAACACCACCACGGCGATGTCGCACTTGCTCTTAAGGTCTTTTACCTCTTCCGTAAGCTGCTTCTGCGCGTCCGGAAGCAGGTATGTATCCGTTCTGCACGGACCGCCGGGCATGTCGAACTTGGGAATGTACGCGGTCTCTACCTTTACATAGTTGGCGCCGGGCTTCTGCGACGTAGCCCATCCCAGCTTCGGACCGGCTGCGTTTATGGAGATGACGCCTACCTTTACGCCCTTCTTTTCTATGAATACAGGCTTCTTTGCCTCTGTAATGTTCTTTCCTGTGCCGCAGTGCGCAAGGCCTATCTCGTCCAGCTTTGCCACGGTGTCCAGTATGCCATTGGGACCGCAGTCATAGGAATGGTTGCCCGCAGTCGTTACCACGTTGAAGCCCACGTCAGGAAGGCACTCCAGATGCTGAGGCGGCGAAGGCGGCGCCTGGATGTCTATGCACGACGGCTCCGTCCTGTCCTTTGTGGTGTGCGGCGTTTCCACATGGCCTATCATAACGTCCTGCGCGCGCAGCACATCCTTGCAGCCCGCAAAATACGGCTCCGCGGGGCCGGGCTCGTCCAGTATAAGATCGCCGACGCAGCAGATACTGATCTTTTCCGACATATCGTTACCTCCGTTAAGTCTGTCGATCGATACAAATATTATACAGCATCAAGCATACCAACAGTGCATTTTTTTCGTACCGGAATGTGAAGCCGTTTTCTGCTCACGATATAGGAAGCTGGTAAGCAATCGTTCTCTTTTTCCCTGCCCGACCCACCGACTGCGGCCGCTCCTGCCGATCTTTTATTGCGCACGATCCAGAATGCGGGGCAAACACCTGCTTCTAAGGCTATTTCGAGGGAAACGCTGCGCTGCCTGATCTGAGTTCCGGCCGATTGCAAAGGCGGCTTGCGGGCCGCCTTAGCGAAAGCCGCAAGAATTCCATCGGGAATTCGCAGCGGTCCTTGAAGCGTTGCCAAAAGACCGGGGCGAAGATCAGTCTGCAGCGCGGGTTCCCGAGAACCGAGCTGAAAGAAGCAGGTTTTGTCCCGCGAGACTATTTTCCGCGCAATAAAAGACCGCGGCACAAAGGCCGCGGTCGGTGATCGATCATTGATCTTTACAGACCGTTCAGCTCGCGAACGCGTTTGCAGGCCACGAAGTGGTCCTTGGAAAGCTCTTCCAGCTTGGGCGTGCCCTTGAAGCACTCCTCGCACGCGTAGTTGCAGCGCGGAGCAAATCTGCAGGCGTCCGGCGGATTGATCGGGCTCGTAAGCTCGCCCTTAAGGAGCTCTCTCTTCTTCTTATTCTTAATGGAAGGAATAGGAATAGCGGAGAGCAGCGCCTTGGTGTACGGATGCCAGGTGTGGCTGAAGAGTTCCGCGGTGGGAGCCTTCTCTATCATCTGGCCCAGATACATTACGCTTATGTGGTCCGAAATGTGCTTTACAACGGAAAGGTCATGGGTTATGAACATGTAAGCCATGCCCTTTTCCTTCTGAAGATCCTGCAGCAGGTTCAGTATCTGCGCCTGGATGAGTACGTCCAGAGCGGATACAGGCTCGTCGCAGATTATCATCTTGGGTTCCAGAGCCAGAGCACGCGCGATACCTATCCTCTGGCGGCGTCCGCCGTCCAGTTCGTGAGGATAAGTGTCCACATAACGCCTTGCCAGACCTACGGTGTCCATCAGCTCCAGAACTCTCTTATCCAGAGATTCCTTGTCCGGGCAGACCTTGTGGATGAGCAGCGGCTCGGCTATCTGCTGGCTGACGCTCATACGCGGGTTGAGGGAGGACAGCGGGTCCTGGAAGATCATCTGCATCTTGGGACGCAGCTCAACGAACTTCTTGTTGTCCACCTTGGAGATGTCCTCTCCGTCGAATACGATCTTACCGCTTGTAGGTCTGATCAGCTGAAGAATGGTCTTGCCAAGAGTGGACTTGCCGCATCCGGACTCGCCTACTACGCCCAGCGTTTCGCCTATGTCCAGCGTAAAGCTTACGTCGTCCACGGCATGGAGCATGCCGTCCGGCACCATGAAGTATTTTTTAAGGTTTTCTACCTGAAGAAGAGCATCACTCATTGGTTGCGTCTCCTTTCTTGTCTTCCGCTGCCATTACCTTTTCCGAGATGTCCGTTGCATCTGCGACTGCAGCTTCTTCCTCCTTTGGAGCCTTAAGCTGCGCTATCTCCTCGGGTGTCATGAAGTGTATGCACTTTACGAGGTGACCGGGAGCGATCTCCTTGGTAATGGGATCGATCAGAGCGCAGTCCGGAGTCTTTTCCGGGCATCTTTCGCAGAACGAGCAGTACGAAGGAAGATCCATCGGGTCGGATACAAGTCCTTCTATGGAACGCAGCCTGTCCACTTCGGTGTCGAGGCTCGGAAGAGCGTCGAACAGAGCTTTGGTGTAAGGATGGCTGGTGTGTTCGAACACTGCCTCCAGGTTACCGTACTCTACTACCTCGCCGGCGTATATTACCGCTACCTTATCGCAGGTCTCGGCTACAACGCCCAGGTCGTGGGTGATCATTACGGTAGCTGTGTGGAACTGCTCCTGCAGCTTTCTCATAAGGTCCAGCACCTGCGCCTGAATGGTTACGTCCAGAGCGGTGGTAGGCTCGTCCGCTATCAGAAGTCTGGGGTTGCACGCAAGAGCCATAGCTATTACTATACGCTGCTTCATGCCGCCGGAGAACTGATGCGGATACTCGCTGTAGCGGTTGCCCGGAATGCCTACGGTCTCCATCATCTCTATGGCGCGGGCCTTGGCCTCGGCCTTGCTGACCGGGTTGTGAAGGCTTACTACCTCAGCGATCTGGTCGCCAACATACTGCACCGGGTTGAGCGCGGACATAGGATCCTGGAAGATCATGCCCATGGTGCCGCCGCGCAGATGGCGCATCTTCTTGTTGTGTCTTTTCTTGTCCCTCTTCTTTCTGGAGGTGGTGACTATGTTAACACCGTCCAGAAGCACCTCGCCCTGGATGACATGTCCCGCGTCGGGGAGCAGTCCCATGGTGGTGAGGGCTATGGTCGTCTTTCCTGCGCCGGTCTCTCCTACCAGACCTATGGTCTCGGATTCGTTTACGGTAAAGCTGACGTTGTTTACTGCTTCCGCAACGCCTTCCGGGGTCTCGTAGTGGACTACCAGGTTCCTAAGCTCCAGTACCGGAGTCTTAGGGGTCTTTTCCGCAGCCTGTTCAGCAGCTTTTTCGGGAACTATTACTTTCTTGTCTTCCATAATTCCCTCCTTTACTTAAGCCTCGGGTCCAGAGCATCTCTGATGCCATCGCCGAACAGGTTGAGCGCAAGTACCGTGATCATTATGGCAAGTCCCGGGAACAGCAGCACGTGCGGAGCTGTACGCAGGTATGCCTTACCGGC
>JAFWVZ010000092.1 GCA_017523605.1 Bacillota bacterium
CTTCTTTGATGTGCCCGGAGCCGCGCCTGTGCCGTGGCAGGTCTCGCACTCGACGTTCTTGGTGAGGTTGATCTTTTTGGTCGTGCCGAACACAGCCTCTTTGAAGCTGATGTTCATGTGCTTTTCTATATCGCGGCCCTTGCGCGGGGCGTTCGCGGACTGGGTGTAGCCGCCGAAGCCGCTTCCCCCGAAGCCGCCGAACATGTTGAAGATGTCTTCAAATCCGCCGAAGCCCGTCCCTCCGAAGCCGCCGAAGCCGCCCTGGCCTCCGCCGAAGCCTGCGTTCGGATCCACGCCGGCGAAGCCGAAGCGGTCGTATTTCTCCTTCTTATCAGGGTCGGAGAGCACTGAATAAGCCTCGTTGATCTCCTTGAACTTTTCTTCGGCAGACTTATCACCCGGATTACGGTCCGGGTGATATTTCATGGCCATCTTTCTGAAGGCTGATTTTATCTCATCTTCCGAGGCGCCCTTCTTTAATCCGAGCACCTCGTAGTAATCTCTTTTATCGGCCATATAAGTGGCTCCTTAACATAATGCATATTACGGTGTATGAGCTTTCAGAGAGCTGGCAACTGTCAGTCTCCCGCCTCAGAGCCCTAGCGCCGCCTACTTGTCGTCGTCGACGACCTCGAAGTCAGCGTCCACTACGTTGTCGTCTCCGCCCTTCTGTCCGGCTCCGCCCATATTTCCGGGATTAAAGCCGCCCATGTTCGGGTCAAATCCGGCTCCGCCCATGTTTCCGGGGTTAAAGCCTGCGCCGCCCATGTTCGGGTCGAAGCCCGCTCCGCCGTTCTGCGCGTTCTGCTGAGCGGCCTGCTCGTAGAGCTTAGTGGAGATGGTGTGGAACTCGTTGGTCAGAGCCTCGAGCTTTGTCTTGAGCTCCTCTACGGTGCCGTTTTCGAGGGTCCTCTGCAGCTCGTCCTTGGCCGCGTTGATCCTGGAGACCTCGTCCGCCGAGAGCTTGCCCTCGAGGGTCTTGAGGTTCTTGTCGGTCTCGTAGATCAGGGTCTCGGCCTGGTTCCTGAGCTCGGTCTCCTCCTTCTTGGCCTTGTCGGCGGCGGCGTACTGCTCCGCTTCCTTGACCTTCTGCTGTATCTCCTCGTCAGAGAGCTTGTTGGAGGAGGTTATGGTTATGTGCTGCTCCTTGCCGGTGCCGAGGTCCTTGGCGCTGACGTTGACTATGCCGTTGGCATCGATGTCGAACGTTACCTCGATCTGAGGAACGCCTCTCCTGGCCGGCGGAATGCCTGTCAGCTGGAAGCGGCCAAGCGTGATGTTGTCCGCAGCCATGGGACGCTCGCCCTGCATTACGTGAATGTCTACTGCGGTCTGGTTATCCGCCGCGGTGGAGAATATCTGGCTCTTCTTGGTCGGGATGGTAGTGTTCCTCTCGATCAGTCTGGTGGCTACGCCGCCCAGAGTCTCTATGGACAGAGACAGCGGAGTTACATCCAGAAGCAGTATGTCGTTTACCTCGCCGGTAAGAACGCCTGCCTGAATAGCTGCGCCTACTGCTACGCACTCATCCGGGTTGATACCCTTGAACGGCTCCTTGCCGGTCACCTGCTTAACAGCTTCCTGTACCGCGGGGATACGTGTGGATCCGCCTACCAGTATTACCTTGCTGATGTCCGCGTTGGATACGCCTGCGTCCGCCATTGCCTTTCTCATAGGCTCTATGGTGCGCTGTACAAGGTGAGCGGTCAGCTGGTCGAACTTGGCTCTGCTAAGATCCATGTTCAGGTGCAGCGGACCCGCCTGGTTTACCGTAATGAACGGCAGGTTGATATTGGTGCTCTGGCTGGAGGACAGTTCCTTCTTGGCCTTTTCGGCAGCTTCCTTAAGACGCTGCATCGCCATGCGGTCGTTTCTGAGGTCTACGCCGTTCTCCTTGGCGAACTCGTCCGCCATCCAGTTCATTATTACGTTATCGAAGTCATCGCCGCCCAGCTTGGTATCGCCGTTGGTGGACAGTACTTCGAATACTCCGTCGCCCAGCTGCAGTATGGATACATCGAATGTTCCGCCGCCCAGGTCGTATACCAAGACCTTGTGGGAGCTTGTATCCTTGTCCAGACCGTAGGCCAGAGCTGCAGCCGTCGGCTCGTTTACTATTCTCTTAACGTCCAGTCCGGCGATCTTTCCGGCGTCCTTGGTAGCCTGCTTCTGGCTGTCGGAGAAGTAAGCCGGTACGGTTATTACAGCCTCTGTAACGGGCTGACCCAGATAGCTCTCGGCATCCGCCTTAAGCTTTGCAAGGATCATAGCGGAGATGTCCTGCGGAGTGTAGGTCTTTCCGTCTATGCTTACTGTGTAGGACGAACCCATCTGACGCTTGATGGACGAGATGGTCCTGTCCGGATTTGTTATTGCCTGACGCTTTGCGGTCTCGCCCACGAGACGCTCGCCGCCTTTGGTGAATCCGACAACGGACGGTGTGGTCCTGTTGCCTTCCGCGTTTGCGATGACTACCGGGTCGCCGCCTTCAAGTACGGCCACGCAGCTGTTGGTAGTTCCAAGATCTATTCCTATTACTTTACCCATCGTTATTTCCTCCTGAGTATCGATATTATTAACCGTTTATATTTGCTCGCGCCTTCGGGGCCCTGCCCCTTAAGCGCTGCTTATTGACTGTTTACTGGCTGACCGCCACCATGGCCGGTCTTATTACCTTGCCGTTAAGAGTGTAGCCTTTCTGCATCACCCTTGTTACTATGCCGCTCTCTGTACCTTCTACTGCCTCCGTCATTACTGCGTTGTGGAAGTTGGGGTCGAACGGCTCTCCCAGAGCCTTTATCTCTTCTACTTTATTCTTTTCCAGTACTCCCTTCAGCTGGACCAGTATCAGTTCCATGCCGTCCGCGAATTTGTCGCCTTCAGGCTTGGCGTCCATGGCCCTCTCGAAGTTGTCGATCACGTCCAGCAGGCCTTTAGCAAACTTTTCTCCCGCGTAGGCGTACAGATCGGATTTCTCTTTTTCCGTGCGGCGCTTGTAGTTCTGGAACTCAGCAAAGAGCCTTGAATACCTTTCGGACTCCGCCTCCTGAGCTGCAGCTTCTTTTGCCTCGTCAGCAGGCTTCTCTTCCGAAGCACCTTCCGTTCCGGCGGTCTGTTCTGCGTCCTCCGCCGCCTGATCCTCTGTTTCGGGAAGTTCTTCTTCAGGAACTTCCTGTTTGTTCATATCTTCATTGTTCGTCATTATCTGCTGCCTCCACCGGCTCCGCTTCCTCTGCCGGAGCTTCTATCTCGAAAGTCCTGCTGAGGTTGTCGGTTATGTATTTTATTACGGATGTTACTTCTCCGTATTTCATTCTCTTGGGCCCTATTACACCCAGCCTTCCGACCAGCTTTCCGTTTACCTTGTAGTCCGCGGTCACCAGCGCGCAGTCCTTAAGATCTTCGGAGTTCTCGTCGCCTATAGTTATCGCAAGGCCGTTATCCCTGTTTACCAGCACGTTGGTGAACTGTTCCTTGTTGGTAACGGTCTCCAGGAAGTTCTGCGCCTTAGCTACGTCGCTGTACTCGGGAAGACGGAATATGTTGCTGTATCCGTCCATGTACAGGTCCACGTTCAGCATCTTCTCCAGCGTCTTCATGAAGCTGGGGACCACGCTTCCCGCAAGTCCCGACAGCGCCTGCATGTCGCTCTCGAACATGGACGCAATGTTCTCCGTAAGCACCGCGCTTACTGCCTTGCCCTTAAAGTTATGGGTCATTACCTTGCTCATGAGGGTAAGGTTCTCTTCCGTGTACGGAGCGTTCATCCTTATCGCAGAGTTTGTAACCTTGCCGTCTTCGCAGACTATCATGAGTACTACGGAGTTCTCGTCCACCGGCAGGAAGTTGATGTAGCTTATCTTGCTCTCGCTGCGGTTCGGCGTTATCGCAAAGCTTACAAGGTTAGTCATCTCCGACAGTAGCTGAGCCGCATGCTCCACAGTCTGATCAAGCTCGTCCGCGTCCTTGTGCAGACGGTCCGTTATCTCCTGCTTGTTGACCTCCGGCAGATCGCTGCCCTGCATAAGCTGGTCCACGTACAGGCGGTAGGCCTTATCCGAAGGCACTCTACCCGCCGATGTGTGCGGATGGGTAAGGTATCCCATCTCCTCCAGGTCCGACATCTCGTTTCTGATGGTTGCCGGACTCAGGTCGATGTCCGGACGCTTGGAAAGTGTCCGGCTTCCGACAGGCTCCGATGTGGTTATGAAATCCGACACGATAGCCTGCAGTATCTTCAGTTTTCTTTCGTTAAGATCCATTATCTTTACCGTTCAGATCCGCTCGATCTGTTGTCTCGCTCTTTGTTAGCACTCTGAGCGAAAGAGTGCTAACAACTGACTATAATATAATCCCCTGCCGACGTTTTGTCAACAGGGGAATTGTGAAATTGCTGTGTAGTTAAAGGCGTACTTTCAACGTTTCATGAAGTTCCGCCCGGCTGCAGCGCAGAGTCTTTTACTGAGCTACATTGCCGTCCGGCTGGCCGTAGATGAACTCCTTTATGGCGTTGCTGTTCTTCTGAAGGTCCGGCAGGACTACGGATCTGGTACCGTCTATCATTGCATACTTCCAGCCGCCGTCTATCGGCACACGCAGAGTCTCGCTTATGGAATAGCTGCTGCCGCCCACCTGGGTAATAAGGCCGAGTATGGTAGCGTTGTTCATATCCGTTGTAAAGCACGGAAGTATCTTGTCTGCCAGAGAAAGTATGTCCTTGAGAGGCAGTTTCTTGATCTTGTCGAATGCGGCTATCAGGACCTTACGCTGCCTTTCGGTGCGCTCGAAATCTCCCTGGCCCACGTTGCGAGTCCTTGCATATGCCAGAGTCTGCTCCGGATCCAGAGAGTTTACGCCTTCCTTAAGATGCCAGTGGAAACTGCTGTATGTAGGCTCCGTGTTAAGATAGTTTGCTTCCTGCTTTGTCAGGGCGATGTCCAGGTTACCGACGGCTGTCATAGCTTCTATGAACGACTCGAAGTTTACTGCTACGTTTCCGTCTATATGGACGCCGAAGTTCTTTTCCACCACCTCATCCAGAAGCGACATTCCGCCGAAGATGTATGCCGCATTGAGCCTGTTGTTGCTGTAGCCCGGGATCTGGACATACATGTCGCGCATAAGGGAAGTGAGCTTGATGTCTTTGGTCTTTGAATTTACGCTGCAGATTATCATTGTATCCGATCTGCCGCGGGAATTATCTGCATTAAGATCGTAGCCTATCAGAAGTATGTTCTTTACGTCCGATGCTTTGAACGTATCGATGTCTTCTCCGTTCAAGTCTACGTCGTTAGCGTTTATGGCCTCTCCGCCGTTGCTCTCGCCCTGCTCGAAGGTCTCTTCATTCCTGTCGATGCGGTTCTCATTTCCGATACGTTTTATCAGATTCAGTTTTCCGCTTATTAAAAGCCAGCCGACAAGACCTACGATCGCTATTACAGCAACGAGGCTGATGACAACTTTAGATGCTGTTGACTTTTTCTTTTTTGCTGCACACATTTTTATTGTATCTCCCTGCCCCCTTTTACTGACAAGTCCAGTTATTATACACTTACCGCAATGTAAAGTCCATAAGGACAGCGTGAATAAATAGTGAAAGAGTAAAATTTTATACATATGCAGCAGATCGGGCCCCGCATCCCCGAGATGCAAATGATTGCAACGCTTTATGGACATGTGTCGCATTTATTCCGATCGATTGACGCTCGTGATTTTCCTTTGATATAATAAATAATAATTCGTATTTACACAGTCCCGATCGACCGTTAACGCTTTTCTTTTTCGGACGGACAAGTATGGGCTTTACGGAGATAACATTTCTGTTCATATTTCTGCCTGCGTCGATCCTGCTCTATCTGGCGGCGGACCGGCTGTTTAAGAATGTAAAGATCAGCAATGCGGTCCTATCCGTATTAAGTCTGGCCTTCTGCTTCTGGACAGACAAAAACTTACTTATCTTTTTGGCATCGCTGATAATCTTTGTGTATCTGGCAGGACTAGTTCTGAAAACAAAAGGCAGGCATGCGCCGGGGCAAAAAAGGGCTGCGGCCGCTGTTCCTGTCATCGTGCTGACAGCTGTCCTGCTTTTCTTTAAATATGTGTCCGTCATCTCGTCCTGGATAAACAAAGCCGCTGGCCGCGGCATCATAAGAGCCGCCGACATCATAGTGCCGGCCGGCTTGTCGTTCATCATATTCGGATCGATCTCCTACCTTATAGATATATACCGCGGCGATGCTCCAGCCGGGACGCTTCTGGAATGCTGCACTTTCATATCGATGTTCCCCAAGCTGATATCCGGCCCTATCGTCCTTTGGAAAGACATGAGTAGTCAGTTAACGGAACGGAGCAGCACTGCCGAACAGACAGCATACGGCATGGACCGCATAATAGTCGGATTAGCCAAAAAAGCTATACTCGCGGACACTTTCGGGGCGCAGATAGCATCCATAAACAGCGGAATTGCAGGCTCAGGAGCGGATGTTCCGACGATGTGGCTCAGAGCGCTGCTGTATTTCTTCCAATTATATCTTGATTTCTCCGGCTACTCCGACATAGCCATCGGACTTTGCAGCATCTTCGGATTCAGGATCAGGGAGAACTTCGATCACCCGTATCTGTCCTGCTCCGTTACGGAGTTCTGGCGCAGATGGCACATATCGCTCGGGATCTGGTTCCGTGAATACGTATATATACCGCTTGGCGGAAACAGACGCGGAAGCGTCGGCCTTCATCTGATGATAGTGTTCCTTCTTACAGGAATATGGCACGGCAACGGACTGCAGTTTCTTATCTGGGGCGCAGTTCACGGGATCCTTGTCGCTGCCGAACGGAAGATCCGGGATCATGAATGGTACAAAAAAATTCCCAAGGCTGTAAAATGGGTGCTTACTGCCCTTTTCGTGCTCCTGGCATGGGTGCTGTTCATGTCAAAAGACCTGCAGTCGGCCGCACAAACATATTCCGGCATGTTCGTCCCCATGTCCCCCGGCGGCGTCGGACTAAGCTGGAGATATTATCTTACCAACAGAACGCTGCTGTTCCTTGTCATAGCTGCCGCATCGGAGATCATTGCAGCATCCGGCTTGCGCAGCAGGCTTAGCCGCCTGTTAGATACGGACGCCGGGACCATCGTAAAACGTATACTTCTGATCATCCTGTTCATGATAGATATTCTTTACATAGTAAACTCCACCTATAGTCCGTTTATATATTTCCGTTTTTGATGCAGGGGCGGCAGACATGAAGAAGATATCAAACATCATATACATTCTGTGCTTTCTGCTGATCCTTGCGGTCCCTCTGTGCTTTACAGAGACAGCGGAAAACGTCCGGTCCGAGTACGACAACAGGCTTCTGGCCGAGCTGCCGGAAGCAGGCGATGCAGATTTTTCGGGTCGTTTCGAATCATATCTGCGGGACAGGATAGGTTTCCGCAGCAGAATGATGGACACATTTCAGATCCTTAACGACAGTATCGCGGGAGAACTCACCCACCCCATCTATACTTACGGTAAGCAGGGCTATGTCTTCTTCAGGATGCACGATACTATCCGCTACGGCTGGTATCACAAGACATTTGCGGATGCAGTCCTTAAGATGAAGGAGTACTGCAACGCCAGAGGCGCGGAATTCTATTTCGTTTTCGACCCGGAAAAGATATCCGTATACAGGCAGTATCTACCCAATGGAGTAAACTACGACGACCAATGGGCGGACGAACTTCTGGAATACATGGAGAGCCTCGGAATAAAATGCGTAGACAATAAAACGCTTCTGACGGAACTCAGCAAGGAAGAGCAAGTATTTAATGTAAAGTATGATGCCGGCCACTGGAACGACCTCGGCTGTTTCTACGCTACTAACAACCTCTGGAGGACCATACACCGGGACTTCCCGGAAGTTACGGAATATAAAAAAGAAGAATTTGACACCGGTACAGGCATAGGAAAATACCTGGCTTCTTCTCATTTTTCCGTTAACGAAGAGGTCCCTTCTTACAGGCTGAAGGCCGGATGGAACGATATTTCATATCAGTACAACGCACTGGATCTTAATAGGAACTATAGTTATTTCCGTTACTACGTGAACAACGCTCCGGGCTCCGAAGCCCTGCCGAGGATGCTTGTTTTCCAGGGCAGCTATTACAACCGCAGTCCGCAGTTTCTGGCGGGAAGAGCAAAAGAGTACATAGGTGTACACGATTACCAGAACGTGCTGGACCTTGACTATTATTTCAACATCTTCCATCCGGATCTGGTCGTATTCGAGGCCGCGGAATATACTTTCTCCGACACCTATTTTGACAGCTCAAGAATGGCCGGTCTGGAATATGCACCAAGCCTTGCCGGGCCCGGGGAAGACAGTTCGACAGCCGCCGCATCGGCGATGGAAAAAGCGGAAAGGTACGAGCCGGCAGAAGGATCCGACCTGTTCATTCTTCCGAGAGGCGGGTTCGACAAGGTGTATACGGAAGCGGACCTTGCATCGGCAAGATTCGTCTATCTGCTGACCAGCGGCAGCATTTTCGACATGAAGAAAGACAGATACGGAGTTTTCAGCGCTGGCGTTCCGCACGGGTCCGTGTCGGGATCGCCTTACATATACTTTGTCGATGATGACGGCAAGGCATCCTATTTTGCGGTAAACATACAAAACGCGTCGGCATTAGCCGGGCAGAAAGACGGCTTCTCCTATTCCGAAGGCGCAAGCTACGATGCCCGGGAGTCCCGCTACGAGTTCACCACAAACATAAAAGGCAACCGATTCAGCATGGTCAACATGCAGCTGCTGGATGCTGAATGGAATTATCTGAATGCTGTCACTTCTGCCTACTGGCAGGGGACATTCAGCGGTGTCTACACGCACGACAGACCGACAGGCAATTACATAATACGCCTGAAAGGCAATACAAACATAAAAGACGAAGGCATAGATGCCTCCGTCTATCTGGTAAATGGTTCGAAATATTACTATTCCTTCGATGTTCCGCTGCTCTCAAAGAAGAAGGTCGCGATAAAGGACTATATCTTCTTCGGACCCTGCCCTTAAGATCTGCCCTTACGGTCAGCAGCCCAAATCCTTAAGGACCGCTATTGTGCGTGCCATTCCGCTCTCTATGTCGTATGCAGGCTTCCAGCCCAGCTTCATTAGTTTGTGTCCGTCCAGCCTTGCTTTGGTCGCCTTACTGTATCCCGCCGCTTCTACGGCGTCGGGTATTTCGAACACGACTTTTCTACCGCTTATTCCGGCAAGAACGGCGGCAAGATCCTTAAGCATTATGTCGCTGTGCTCTTCGGCTATGTTGTATGCTTCTCCGCTGCACCCCTTTAGGAGTATCGTAAGAAGACCGCTTACTGCATCCGCCATGTAGGTATAGCTGTAGAACTGCGTTCCTGCGGACTTGAGCACGATATCCTCTCCGGCGATGCATTTTTTTATGAACTGGCTTATTGCCTTCGTATCCGACATCTGCATGGTGGGACCGTAAGATCTGGTAAATCTGGGGATCACCACATTCAGCCCTTTCTGCGCTTTATACGCTTGGCAGAGAGCCTCGCCGCAGCGCTTGCTCTCAGGATAGCCTGCTCTCATGGTATTGGAGTCGATGTATCCGCAGTAGCCCTCATCAAACAGTTCGACATCACCGCGGTTCTCGCCGTAGATCTCGTTGGAGGAAGCAAAAGCAAAACGTTCCGCATCATGTCCGGCAGCAAAGTCCAGCATGTTCTGAAGACCTATGATGTTGGTGGTTATTGTACCGATCGGATCTGTGGAATACTGTACCGGATGGGTATTGGATGCAAGGTGGAGAACGAAGTCCACTGTTCCTATGTCCTCGCATTCCAGCGGCTGATTTACATCATACGGGCGGAAGATAAGATGATCATCTTCTGTGTGCCTGCTGAACCTGCTCATCGCTTTGGCTTTGTTTCTTCCAAGGGCATATACTGTGCAGTTCAGACCGTCGGAGGCATCCTTCTCAAGAATCACATCCACAAGAAAACTGCCTAAAAGACCTGTAGCGCCGGAAAGCATAAGCTTCTTATCCTTAAGCTTTTCCCAGGGAAGATCCAGACTGCAGACGTTCCGGACATCTTCCATATAAAGAGCATTGTCGTAAAGACTCATTTCGTTATCCTCTACTTCAGCCAGTTATCTTTATCCGATTTAAGATATGCCTTAAACATCTCCAGGTCGTCTTTGGTGGTAAGCTTTATGTTCTTGTCCGACCCGGCTGCGAAATACAAACGCACGCCCAGTTCTACCATCATCGTATTGGTATAGTGCGATCCGTAGATGCCTATGCCCTTTTCGTACGCTTCGTGATACTTTGAATCCAGAAGATCGAATCTGTAAGCCTGAGGAGTGGATACTCTGCGGAGCGTCTCCCTCGGTATGAACTTCGTGGTGCTTATCTCGTCGTCGATCACGAATATCTGCTCGTTGTACGGAAGCGATGTTACAGCGTTCCCGTATTCCTGCGCCTTGCGTATTACATCGGTCAGAACAGTCTCATCGACCAGCGGTCTTATTCCGTCGTGGATAACGATGATGTCGCCGTCGGCAGCCTTACCTTCCAGGTTGTATACGCCGTTGCGGATGGATTCCTGACCGGTAGCTCCGCCGGAAACGATCCACTTAAGCTTATCGATGTTGAACTCCTTTGCATAAGCACGGAGAATGTCGTGCCAGCCGTCCAGACAGACCACTTCTATGGCATCGATCATCGGATGTTTCTGAAAACCTTCCAGTGTGTAGATCAGTATGGGCTTGTCATATACGTTGATGAACTGCTTGGGTATGTCCTGCCCCATTCTGGTACCGGATCCTCCGGCAATTATTACTGCAATAGTCATTACGACTGCTCCTTTCCCTTTAACATGCTGCGCACTATTTCTATGTGCCGCTTTATTTTCCTGCCTTCAAAGGCATAATTTACTATCAGGAACAACAAGATGCTTACAACGAACATCATCAGTCCGCTTACAAAGAACCCGCCCCATGTCGACGCTGTAACTCCGATCTTGACCGAGATGAAAACTATCAGAGCCATAACGACAGCGTTTCTGATCAGCCTTGTAAAAGTGATCTTAAGTACTTCGTGCTCAAAGAACCTTTTGCTGTATATGATCGAATCTATCGTCCTGTATGCGTAAGAGCATATGGTGCCTATCACCGCGCCGGCTATGCCGTATCTGAATATGAGGGCAAGCGTAACACCCAGGTTTATCACTGCTTCGGCAAATGCTCTCCACTGGGTCTGTTTATAATGACCTGCAGCGCATATCATGGAGAGTGCAGGGATCCTTATGTTCTGTATCAGTCCCATCATTACGAACAGGCCGGCAAGCCCGCGGCGTACGTATTCAGCGTCGCTTACGGAAGCTGTATAAATGCCCACGAAAGGCAGCAGAAGTACATACATGCAGGTGTAGACCGTAAAGATCAGAACGAAGTATAAAAACTCGAAACTGTCGAACGTATCCCTTAATTCATCCTTCCTGTCCATTACCAGCAGTTTGCCGAACGTGGGCGTGATCGCACCTGACAGCGAATTGGCCAGTGAAGTAAACATGTTGGCCGCCAAAGCGTACACATAATAAACGCTCGCCTCTGTAAGAGATCTGGAACCAAGACATACCGTTATAAGTATTATGTCCGTATTATTGCATACCACGCCTACTATCTGATGGAAAAGCGCGCTCCATCTTTGCGGCAATGCATTCTTTTCCGTTTTTACATCAAATCTGATGTTATCATAATGTCTTCGAACATATATAACGATCAGCACCGTCCTGCAGGCATAGATGACGGTGGCTGCCAGCTTAACGAGCACCACGCTCTGTCCTGCAAGCATAAGCGCTATCGAAACTGCAATGTTCAGGATCGTTCCGATGCTTTGTATGTTGTTTAAAACGGATATCCTCTGATCCGCCGAGAGCAGCACCCTGTACTTCCCGAGAATGAAATAATCGATAAGATTGCTTCCGGCAAGGACTATGATCATAAGTATCGACGTGGTACGGTCTACCTGCTCGCTTATTATTGCCGGATACAGCAGCACTAACAGAGCTAAAAGAACAACATACAGTATGCCGGACTGAAGATAAAACTTTTTTGCCGCACTGAGGACATAATTGCGCGACAGATCGTCCTTTTCTTCGAGAGGCTTGTACAATTCGACTATGGCCGACGCGCTTATTCCGGATTCCACCAGCGCCAGATACGAAAGGAACTGCGTGATGGAAGACACCATGCCGTTGATCGCGGAACCATAGCAGGAAATGAAATAGTGAGGCAGTATGATGCCTGACAGGGCCGTTACCACTTGCAGAACTATGCTCGATATTAAATTATTGATCGTTCTTTTTGATGTCATACTGCTTTCAGGCAGTTGCCGCCTCGTCTAAGAGATCCAGCAGCTCACTGCTTTTTATCTCGTCCATCTTTCTGGCAAAAAGGCATCCGGAGCTTATAAGAAGATCGAAGTCCTCACCCGTCCAGACATATGGATTCCCCCTTTTCCAGTCGATCGCCCTTTTTATAGCGATCTCGGCTTTGTTTATCGTTCCGTGATCTTCGCGGTCCATATCGCATAGCGCGGATCCAGAGATGTTTTTTTCTTTTTGATATATGCGGAACAATGTCTGGAAAAACATCTCATCCGCGCAAAAAGTGCTTCTGTACTTCTTTTCCCATACTGGCCAGTTATTTACTATCCAGCAGGCAAAATCTCCGGTAATGTCGAAAAACGCAGACCCGAAGCCCACTTCTTCCGGTATCTTTCTGTATATTTTCAGCATTACCTGAACTTTATTCAGGGCTCTCTGAACGTAATACAGAAGACCACCGTCCCTGCCCACCTTTTCCTGGAATGGATACCACAGAGCAAGTCTGTCGAGATGACTTGCAGTTTCATCATCTTTATATGATATGTAATTCACTTCCGGGGTCTCATCGTAGGACCTGAGTATCTCTTCTGTTCCGCATAGCGGATAATCCTGACCGGAAATGTAATGATAGTAACTGTATCTCCCGTTTTTACACGCGTGCTGCAGCAGGATCATTTCTGCTTTTATTGTACTGAATGATCCCCAGGAAACACTTATCCTGCGAGTAAGAAACAGTCTGGAATGCATCAGTTCCGGCAGATCCTCCGCAGACAGAGGAGATTTTCTGTCCAGATGCAGATAGATATCCACCCTTTCGTTGTCCAGTCGTTTAAGCAGCCTTGCAAGGAGCTCCTTCTGGGTATGGGCCATTATGAGGAAAGCATGTTTTCCGGCATTTGCTTCGTTTCCCATGGTCATCCTCCCAGCCTGTCTATCAGACTGCACCATTTATCCAGTATCGAATGTTTTCTGAACTGATCCATGTTGTCGTAAGCATGATCGGACAAACGCTTCCGCAGTCCTGTATCGTCCATCAGTTCTTCGATCTTTTCCGCCATGGCACCGGTATCGTACGGAGGTATCAGATAGCCGTCTGTCCCGTCCTGAATTATCTCTCCGGGGCCGGTAATAATGTCGAAGCTTACTAGCGGAAGCTTATAGCTTTTTGCCTCGAGCAGCACCAGCGGAAGGCCCTCTCTGTAGGACGGCAGCACCAGCAGCGCTGCATGAGCATATTCGTAAGTAAGATCTCTTTTTTCTCCTGCAAGGATCAGCTGTCCGCCGAGCTGCCTGCGATCCACTTCACGGCTGATCTCATCGAATGTATCGCCGTTTCCGTATACCGCCCATTTCCAGTCAGTATGCCCGGGCAGTATCTTTTCGGCAACATCCACCATCAGATCGTATCCTTTTTCCTTGCCGAAACGTCCTACCGACAGTATGGTCTTCGAGCATTCGTCGTATACGGCATCCGGGTCGTAGAGCTCCTCCTCGATCCAATTGTATATGCACGAGATCTTGCTTTCTCTCAGATGGAAATGCTCTATGTAATCTCTGCGGGAACGCTCCGTAAGGACCACCGTATGATCGCACAGAAGAGTAGATATCCTTCTTATGGTTCTGATATCCTTATCCTTGTACTGACTCATGAACGATCCGTGATCGCAGAACACCATTTTAGTCTTTACGAACGGACTTACGGGGGAACAGAGCATTCCGCTGTAATTACCTTCTATTAAGGCAACATCGATCTTGCCCTGTTTAAGGAACTTCCTCAGTGCGCCGAAAGTGCAGCGGGCCTGAGTCCTGAGCCTGTCGGCCGGTACGTTAAGAGATGCCGTCCGTACGTTTTCCGCGAATACGTACGCAGGGTGTGCATCGGCGCTCGTTAACGACAAAAGAGTTACATCATAGAAGGCCGACAGTTCGTTGGCAACGTTGACTGCGACCTTTTCTGCTCCTCCGAGTATGGATATGTCGTAGACTATTACAGCAAGTTTCTTACGCATTTTTCCTCTTTGTGCTGCCGGAGCGGTACTTGATGCGTCCGCTCAGAAACCATGACATTACGATTATTACCAGGAAGAGGAATATTGAATAGATCCTGAATATGCCTCCTATGAAGGCATCAAAGCTTCCTCTTGGTGCAAGGAACAGATAGTACATCATGGCCAATGCTATTCCTCCCAGCAGCTTGTTTCCCTTCTCCAGCCTGCTTATCCTGCTGAGCGCGAACCCGTAGAACAGGCTTCCGGCCGCTACTCCTACAGCGCCGAAATCATGGAACAGTTCAGCGATGTACGAACTGCCGGTGCCCATGCCGCTCAGGTATCCGTTTCCGTAAGCTATCCATGACAGTCTCGCTGAAAGATCGTGACCGGCCATTGCTCTCGCTACGGAGTTGCCAGAGAAGGTCTCGATACCGAACAAAGCTCTGGAGATGAAATTCTCGAACACAGCGGAATACGTACCGCTCAGAGATACAAGATGCATGTCCTGGAGCTGCTCGGCATTGTAGATGGTACGCCTTATGGTATTGATGCTTCCTCCCTGCTGGTCGAAGAATGTAATTACTGTCTCTCCCGTGCTCTTAAAATCGAAAGCCTTTCCCTGCCTGATCGAGTCGTAGGCGGTGAAAAGTATCATAAGAACGGGTATGGCGATTATGACATAGGCATAATATCTCTTTTTGATCCAGCCTTTTTCTTTCCTGTTGCGGATGAACATGTAGGAAAGCACGAACATGCTTATGCCTATGAACGGATACCTCTGTCCAGTAAATACTGTAAGGACCCCGTATATCTCGTAAAGTACAAGCGCGCGCATAGAAGCCTTCTTCGACGGGAACGTAGCAAGATAAAGGCTCAGGGCTACCGGAGCGAAAGATGCGAAATAGCTCACGAACGTCGGGACACCAGCACCTCCGGCCTGTGTGGTGTAGGATGCAAGATAACCTACCCGGCGCACGTAAAGAACATGAAGGATCACCGAAGCCACAGAAAAGACGTAGCATACATAGAACATTATCTTGCATGCAGTGGAATAGTTGCGGCCGTAATCAGGATTATCCAGAAACGACTTCCATCTTGATGTTCCTTCGGCCAACCTGACCTTGTACGAGCCTATTCTGGAACCGATGCACAGAAAGACCAGCGCTGTAATAAGTAGAGTGTAAGTCTGATCGTTCGTTACATCCAGATAGGTGTATACTTCTTTTCTTTCAAACAAAGAATAAACTACCTGGCGGCCCAGCAGAAACACGAAAAAGCTGATCATGAAGCAGAAGAACGCAATGTTGTCACCGAGATTAGCCAGATAGACAATGAACGCGGCTGCCCAGATCAGCAGACATACCGTAAGCAAAGTGTCGAAATGGTACGTTAAAGACAGTACCAGCACCAATACTGTTACTATTGCAGCAGCCGCTATTGTCTTTGCGTGTACCTTCAGTGAACTCATCTATCACCCTTTGCCCGGTGACGGCGTAGAATAATTCTTTTTAATATACTTGAGCGCGAGGCTCTCATACGCTCTGCTGCTGAACATAAGCACCAGAGCCGCTATCTTTCTTGCTTTTCTGAAGTACGGATTGAATACGACGCGGAAAGTATTCCTCTTCAGAAAACGCATCATCTCTTTTTTCTCTTTCCGGTCCGCTTCCGAAAGCGTATCGGACTGGAGCATGTATTCCAGGACCCAGTAATACGACCAAAGATACCTGTACTCCGCGGCTTTGCGCAGCTGCGGATAAGCCGCGACTACAAGTTCCATGTTGTTTTTATTTGCCTCTATGAGGCTTTTGACAGCAGGTCTGTACCTTTTGGTCGTGATGCTGTTTTCCCTGTGGATGTAGTGATATTTCGGCTTCAGATCGTAGACGACCTTTTTTGCGCGCATGATCACCGGAACGGTAGTGTGCGCATCTTCGTAAAGTTTTCCTACAGGAAATCTTACCTCGTCGAACAGTTCCTTTTTGTATATCTTGTTGACTGCGCTTACAGGGACCTCTGTCAGTTCCAGCCTTACGGCATCGTAGGTGTCTGCAGTGCAGTAACCTATGCGGTCTTCTGTAACAGTTACCTTTTCGGTGTAATGCTGGTAAAAGCCGCATACCGAAACATCTGCATCCTCTTTTACAAGAGCGTTATACAGAGTCTCGATCATGTCCTCATCGACATAATCGTCACTGTCTATGAATGCTATAAGATCAGCCTGCGCAGCATCTATTCCGTGATTCCTGGCATCGCTCAGTCCGCCGTTCTTTTTATGGATCACCCGTACTCTGGGATCTGCGTCGGCGTATCCGTCGCACATGCGTCCGCAGCCGTCGGGAGAGCCGTCATCCACAAGAATGATCTCTATGTCGCGCATGCTCTGCGAAAGAAGCGACTGCACACATTTATCAAGATATTCTTCGACCTCGTAGACCGGAACTATTATGGAAACGAGGGGTCTTTGCATCTTCTGCTCCACTTTATACACTCATCGCCCGGAAACAGCCTCGCCGGATCCGTCCTTGCAATAATATACGCCTTTATATTCCAGGTACGATCTTTCGGTATCGATGAATACCGCATCGTGCCCCGGTACCTGCTTTTCTTTCGGGGGAGGCGTCATGTAGTCTCCGAAAGCGATCCTAAGGTACTGATCGTAACCCACGGGAATAGGCATCTTTGTATCTTCGAAAACATGATATACAGCTTCCGCAAAGCATTCCTTAGGATATCTGTTCTTAAGGTAATGGGGACCGGCGCATATCTCCGTAATGGCATCGCAGTCGCGTATGCTGTACTTGGTCATATGCCTTTCCGCAGCCCTCCAGATCTTATATCTGGTCTTAGGGCTCCTTACTAAGGACAGCCCTATCCTGCCGGCAAACGCCGCAAGACCGCCGTGGTTCTCCGGTACCAGCTGAGCACAGTACAGCTGATAGATCAGCGCCCAGAACACCTGGATCTTGCGTTTGAGCCTGCTGTCCGGATATCCGTCCAGAGGGAATATGTCCAGAGCCAGACCGTGAGGTATGTCCATGTCTTTCTGGCTGGGCTTGATCATGGTAGTATTCTTGTCTCTGAGCGTGATGTACATGCTGTGATCGTTGTATTCTTCGGTAGGATACAGCAGTACGTATCTGTCAGTATCTTTCCACAGTTTTTTAAGCTTTTCGTAGTCGTCACGCGGCATGAAGAAATCCAGGTCGTCGTCCCATGGGATAAAACCGTTATGCCTTACAGCGCCTATGCAGCCTCCTCCGCAGAAATAGCAAAGCAGGCCGTTTTCCCTGCAGAAGTCCGAAAAGACTTTAGCAAGTTCCAGACAGCGCTTCTGTACGTTTTTCAGTAGTTCGTCAGTGTATATCTGCATTCTTTGTGTGTTTTGCGGGATCAGTATTCCCACGCTTCATATCTTCCGGTCTCAAGTATGTCCGCGATCCTTTTGCAGGCATGTCCGTCGCCGTAAGGATTGCACGCCTGCGACATCTTCTTGTACGAGTCGGGATCCTCGATCAGCTCCGTAAACGCTCTGTAGATGTTCTCTTCACCGGTGCCGACCAGCTTAAGAGTTCCGGCAGCTACCCCTTCCGGTCTTTCTGTCGTATCTCTCATCACCAGTACGGGAACACCGTAGGACGGACATTCTTCCTGGATGCCTCCGGAATCAGTAAGGCACAGGAAGCTTCTTGCTTCAAA
Source organism: Bacillota bacterium (assembly GCA_017523605.1). Taxonomy (GTDB): domain Bacteria; phylum Bacillota; class Clostridia; order Peptostreptococcales; family Anaerovoracaceae; genus RUG13409. The sequence continues at coordinate 18,086 of JAFWVZ010000092.1, forward strand.
ATTATGGCAGTCGAACACCTCTATAGGCTCGATTATGTGTATTCTGTCGCATCCGCCGAGCTCCTCTGCCGCAGCCTGCCTTACAAGAGGATTCATGTGGATCGGGTAGACCGCCCTGCAGTCTTCATGTTCGTCCAGGACGCGCCTAATGGCTCTGAACATGTGATGCATAGGCTCTCCGAGGTTCTCCCGTCTGTGCGCGGTAATGAATATGAGTTTGTTATCCCCCACCCACTCCAGCTCGGGATGAGTATAGTCCGCCTTAACGGTATGCTGCATAGCATCTATTACCGTATTTCCGGTAATGTATATCGAATCAGGGTCTTTTCCTTCCCGTATCAGGTTCTCGGCAGCCAGCTTCGTGGGCGCGAAGTTGTATCTGCTTATTATTCCCACAGCCTGCCTGTTGAATTCTTCCGGATATGGGCTGTAGATGTTGTAGGTACGCAACCCTGCTTCAACATGGCCAACAGGGATCTTTAGGTAAAAGCACGCGAGCGCAGTAACGAAAGTAGTCGAAGTATCCCCGTGCACAAGGACTACGTCCGGGCTTACCTTTTCCAGAACGTCCTTTATGCGCTCCAGTATGCCTGCCGTGATGTCGAACAGCGTCTGCTTATCCTTCATTATGGACAGGTCGTGATCCGGAACTACATTGAACGTTGCAAGCACCTGGTCCAGCATCTGCCTGTGCTGTCCAGTTACGCATACCACGGTCTTTATTCCGCTTCTTTTTTTTAGTTCGTTTACAAGCGGGCACATTTTTATGGCCTCGGGTCTTGTACCGAACACTAATAATACTGTCTTCATCCATCATCACCTTACACCGGCGCAGCTTAAACAGGTCATTTGCCGCGCTCGATGCAGTTCATTATTATTTCCTGCCATTTACGGTTTATCTCGTCTGTGTCGAAGAGCCTGGCTGTCTGAAGAGCGTTATTCTTATACCTGCTCATCTCTTCGCTGTCCATGGTCGCGAAGAATTCAACGCCTTTGGCGTATTCTTCGGATGACCCGGCTTTTACGACCTTTCCGCAGCCGTATTTGGTTATTATCGGGTACTTCCCCTCGTCTATGTTTGCGATCACCGGATTGCCTGCCGCAAGATACTCAAACAGCTTATTGGAACTGTTGCCGTACTTCTGCGTCTTTGCCGGTTTAAGGTTGAGCACGTTGAGGTCACTTCTGGAAAGCACATAGGGAATGTATTTTTTATCTATGCTGCCTTTGAATACTACGTTCGTGATCCCTTCGTCGGCACAGCGCTTCGCAAGCACTTCCCTGTCCGGACCGTCGCCGTAGATAATGAAACGTATCTTGTCTTTGAAACCGTCCTTGTTGAGGCTGTCCGCACAGGATACGACCGTGCCGATATCGTTGGCAGTTCTGACGCTTCCGCAGTACATTACGCGGAATTTGTCATCCGTAAGATCCGGATCATCTATCTTGTAAGTCTCCAGGTTGTGATAAAATTCCTTAAGATCCACGCCGATGTTTATGTAGTGGAACTTACTTCTAGGGACCTGCTTATCCCAGCCCTTGTCGATAATGTAGTCGTAAGCTCCTTCCCATGTAAACACGAGCTCATCGGACTTTTTGTACAGCCATTTTTCGTAAGCGTACATAGCTTTTATGGCAGGGTTGTTGTCGGAAAAATCCGCATACTCCACTATCGACAGCGGCCAAAGGTCAACGATGCTCGTAATGTACGGGATGTTATACTTTTTGGCGATCTTGTATCCGGCAAGGCATGACAGAGGCTGAGGCATTGCTGCCATGATCAAGTCGGGTCTTTCGAAATGACGGTAACACTTAAGCATGTTCAGATAGAAATCCACAAAGCTGAGCGACTCGCCTTTTCTGCTGCTGTAGGATCTGGTGCGGATATAGACGAACGGAACGCCGTCCACCATCTGTTCTTTGTATGTGCTTCCGTCGGTAATGAAATTAATGTCCGTATTGTGAAGCGCGCTCCCTGCAAACACCAGAGCGTCGCAGCCATGCTCGCGCAGATACTTAGCCAGACTGTAATCCGGTATCCTCGGACAGTACGACGGCCCCCCGGCAAAATAGCTGATTATCCATACCATAGGTTTTTTCATCGGATGCTACTCCTTGTACTCTTTTCCCAAAACTGCGAACACCGTTCTGAACATGGTGGCTATGTCTCCGGAAAAGCTGAACTCCTTAATGCTTTTTAAGTTCCATTTCATCTTTTCCGGGAGCACCTTTTCTATGTAGACCTTGTCCACGTCGTCTGCCGCGTTAAGCAGCCGGTCTTCGTCTTTATATCTTATAGAGGCTTCGCTGGTTATTCCGGCCGGCATCAGCAGTGTTGCCCTGTACTCCGGCTCGTAGCGTTCTATGTATTTTACGGCTTCCGGCCTTGTCCCTACAAAGGACATGCTGCCGGATATTACGTCCAGGACCTGCGGAAGCTCGTCCAGCCTGTGGCCTCTGAGCTTTGATCCGACCTTGGTTATCCTGCTGTCGTTGCCGACGGTAACGGTGCTTCCGATCTTATCCGCGTTGCTTACCATCGTACGGAACTTGTGTATCCTGAAATGTTTCCCGTACGCAGTGGCCCTTTCCTGTCTGTAGAACACGGGCCCTTCGGAGTCTCTCTTGATCAGAACAGCTATGACAGCCATCGGTATGGCCAAAATGATCAGGAGGATGACCCCTGCGACTATGTCGAACAGCCGCTTAAGCATCAGCTGACCGCGCTTTTTATTCAGTATCTCCCAGTAAGGGCGCACCTCCGGTACTCTCATGAAGTCCGGAAGATCATCCCATTTCTTTAACATTCACTTTCCCCAAACTACAGTTCTTTAATTGCTCCGCGCAGCGCTTCGCACACGTATTCGACGTCTTCGTCGGTAAGCAATGTATGCAGCGGAAGCGATATCAGGTTATGGTAGTAATCGTAGGAATTCGGGAAATCCTTTATGTCCCATCCAAGCGCCTTATATGCCGTCATCATTGGGAGCGGTTTATAGTGTACGTTGGTCGCAACACCTCGTTCCGCCATCTTTTCGATGATAAGGTTCCTAGTATCGGCGTCGATGCCCGGAACACGCATCAGGTACAGATGGTTGGAACTGTCCATGTCCGCCGTGTGATGGACCAGGTGGCTGATCCCAAGCTCATCGCACACCGCATCGTACTTGTTTATTATCTGAGTTCTGCGCTCGATAAGCCCCGGATAACGGTCCAGCTGGCGAAGGCCTATCGCGGCCATTATGTCCGTCATGTTGCACTTGTACCAGGGACCGATGATATCGTATTCCCAGGCGCCGAGCTTGGTCTTGGCGAGCGCGTCCTTGTTCTGTCCGTGCAGGGACAGGAGCTGGAACATCTTGTATATCTCCGCGTCTTCGACTCCGCTGACCGGAAGCCAGGTGCTGGCTCCGCCTTCTGCAGTCGTAAAGTTCTTTACTGCATGGAAGGAGAAGCTCGTAAAGTCCGCACTGGCTCCGCAGCATTTCTTTTCTCCGCGGAACAACCTGGAAGCGCCCAGGCTGTGAGCGCTGTCCGCAACGACTGCAACTCTTCCGAGCGCCTTCTGGATCCTGGAAGAAAGGTCTCCCAATGCCGTGCCGTCGCTCTCTGCAGGACTGAAAAGGTCCTTCTTTTTTTCGACTATTCCGAAAACTCTTTCGTAGTCGCAGACGATGCCGGCAAGATCCACCGTTACGATGGCTTTCGTTCTCTCGTTGATAAGCTTCTCCAGCGCATCGTAGTCCATTTCAGGCATATGCGTGGCCGGATCTCCGTCCTTCCGGATGTCGGCGAATACCACCTTTGCTCCGCAGTGAAGCGCCGCCGAAGCGGATGCTGTATATGTGTATGCAGGAACTATTACCTCATCTTCCGGACCTATCCCAAGCACGCGGAGATTAAGCTCCTCCGCAGCGGTCGCCGAGTTAAGGCATACTACCCTGTTGCTGTATTTCTCTGCATTGCCGGGCTCAGTGCAGTCTATGTCGTTGCGTCCGGTCTCTATGAAGGCTGCCAGCCTTCTTTCCAGAAGCTTGGTCCTGGGACCGGTCGTTATCCAGCCGCTCTTCAGTGCCTCACATACTTCTGCTATCTCGCTCTCACTGATGTCAGGAGGGCTGAAAGGTATTGTTTTTTTTCTGATATCGCTGCTCATTTTATTCTTGTTCAAGTTCCCCTTTTCCAAAACCGGCCCCGGCTGTTTCCGCAGTCCTGACCAAACACTCTGCATCCGCCAGGAAGCCCTCCAGATTGCCTTCCCGCAGGATCTTTACGTACTTGCCGTCCCATTCTGCCTTTTCTTTGTTGTTGAGCTCTATTCCGCCGTTCAGCTGAGCAAGACCTGTTATGCCCGGCATTACGTTGTTGGCGCCGTATTTATCGCGTTCTTCTATAAGCTCTTTTGTGTTCCATATCACGGGTCTCGGACCGACCAGACTCATTTTGCCGCGGAACACGTCCCAAAGCTGTGGCAGCTCGTCCAGATAGGTCCTGCGCAGGAACCTGCCGACACGGGTCATGTACTCTTCCTGATCCTCGAACCTCTCTATTGGAACATCCGTAGGCGCGCTTTTCTTCATGGACCTGAACTTGTGGATCTCAAAGAATCGCTTATCCTTCCCGACCCTCTTTTGCTTAAACAGCACGGGACCCGGGTCGTCTATCTCTATTGCCACGGCTATAAGTCCGAACAACGGAGCAAGTAATACAAGACCGCAGAACGAAACTACCTTATCCAGAGCTCTCTTGCCGAACCGCTCGTATGCGGTAGGCTCATCGGGTTCCTGCATGAGCGCATCCGCCCCGTCCCAGCCGTTGCCGATATAAGACGGCTCCAGATAAGGGTTGTCATCATCTATGTTTTCCGGCTCCTTTACTGCCTTGGCGAGCCTTTCCAGAAAGACAGCTGCACCGGTCAGAAACAGCGCAGCTGCTCCGATCTTAAGACCGGCACGTATTTTTTTCTTCTTGTTCTTATTCATTCAGTCAATTGCTATATAGGCGTAAACATCCTTGTGTTTCGGAACTCATCCGCGCTCTGGGCGTAGGCGTTCACCTCTTCCGGAGACCTGTAGGTCGGAACTACGGATTTAAGAGCATCCTTTACGGAAGCGTCGCTGCCGGTGCTGAGCGCGGTCTTAAGTAGTCCGAGCCTGAGCCCCAGATCGCTCATTGAAAGCGGCGTGTCGCGCTCTATGAAGATAAGTTCGTTGTCCGTCTTGTCCAGACCTTCGTCACGCACCAGAAGCTCTTCGTAGAGCTTTTCACCGGGGCGAAGTCCGGTCTCGATAATGTCTATGTCCTTGTAGGGTTCCAGACCGGAAAGACGGATAAGGTTCTCCGCAAGGTCAAGTATCTTTACCGGCTGGCCCATGTCGAGGACGAAAAGCTCTCCGTTCTTAGCCATTACTCCGGACTGCAGCACCAGACTGGAAGCCTCGGGGATGGTCATGAAGTAGCGTATTATCCTTTTATCCGTAATGGTTATCGGACCGCCGTTAGCTATCTGCTTCTTAAAGAGAGGTATGACGGATCCGGCAGAACCCAGAACGTTTCCGAACCTTGTAGCGGAGAAGCTGGTCCCGCTGCCGCTCTGGCTGTGCGCCTGCACTATCATCTCGCACATGCGCTTGGTAGCGCCCATGACGTTGGTGGGATTTACAGCCTTGTCCGTGCTTACCATCATGAAACGCTCCGCGCCGTACTTTTCCGCAAGCTCCACGCAGTTGAGCGTTCCGAACACGTTGTTTTCAACGGCCTCTATCACGTTGTGCTCCATCAGCGGCACGTGTTTATGAGCCGCGGCATTTATTATTATCTGAGGTCTGTAATAATCAAAAACTCTTTCCAGAGCCGGCCTGTTGCAGATGGACAGTATCTCAACCTTAAGATTGAGCTTGTTTCCGTGCTCCAGCCGCAGTTCCTGCTGCAGATCGTAAGCGCCGTTCTCATAGACGTCCAGAATTATCAGCTGTCTGGGATCCATCCTGGCTATCTGCCTGCAGAGCTCCGAACCTATCGATCCGCCGCCGCCTGTAACGAGAGTTACCTTGCCCTTAAAGTACGCCGCAGTCTTTTCGTCTTTAACGTCTATCTCGCGTCGGAAGAGAAGCTCGTCTATGTCGAACTCACGAAGTGACTTTTTGCTGCCTGCAGTGCGCATGGTGGGATAGTCGTAGACCTTTACCTTATATCCCATCCCCTTATAGCGCTCGTATATCGCCTTTTTCTGTTCGGGAGTAGGCGACGTTACAGCCATAACCACTTCCTGGATCTCGTATCTTGAAAGTGTCTCCACCGTAGCGGATTCCTCGGATATGACAGGAACGTTGAATATCTCCTTGCCTATCTTTTCCTCGTTTACGTCTACGTAGCAGCGAGGCAGGTAAGCAGATGCGGGGTTGCTCATAAGCTCCGATGCCAGAGTCGTACCTACGCGGCCGGCTCCTATGATGGCGATGTTGATCTTATTGGTTCCTGCACCCACGTCCGCGCTGAGGCTGTCTCCGCTGAAAAGACGGTAAAGGACCCTGAGGATCTTGCCTCTGGTGGTATCCTGATTTCCGAATTTATAGGTGTAGCGGTACATCATCCTCATGCCCAGGCACAGAAGAAGCTCTATGGTGAACAGGGAAATGGAAGCGACCGCTGTCATCCTCTGCATGTTGGTAAGTCTTAACAACGAAAACACTATGAAAGCGCAGAAATCCGACAGCATCAGCTTAATGTAAGACTGGATGCCTCCGTACCTCCATACGAGTCCGTATATCTTGAAGAAACTCCTGAACACCATGATGAAGACATACGCCAGAACAAGCTGTATGATCTTGTTCTGGAATGTCATGTAGTCGGAGCCTCTGTATATGACGAACAGCAGGACTGCAGTAGCGACATAGATCAGAAAATCATATATCACCAGCGCCCATCTTATCGTCTTTTTCTGATGTGTATTACCGGGTTCTTTCATTATCTATCCCTCGTATCCGTTGGGATTGTTCTTCTGCCAGTTCCATGTGTCGCGGCACATCTCCTCGAGCCCTCTTACAGCTTCCCATCCAAGGATCTTTTTGCTCTTGACAGGGTCGCTGTACAGTTCGGCCAGGTCTCCGGGACGCCTTTCGGCAATTACGTAAGGGATCCTGATCCCGCTGGCTTTTTCAAACGCTTTTACGATATCCATAACGGAATAGCCGGTACCGGTACCCAGATTAAAGACCTCTTCACCGGTGTGTGATACCGCATACTCCACAGCTTTCAGATGCCCTTCGGCAAGATCCATTACATGTATGTAATCCCTTACGCCTGTTCCGTCGGGAGTGTCGTAATCGTTTCCGAATATGTTCAGATGATCGCGTCTGCCTACGGCGACCTGCGAAATGTAAGGCATCAGATTGTTCGGGATCCCGCTGGGGTCCTCTCCGATCAGCCCGGAAGGATGAGCTCCTATAGGGTTGAAATAACGGAGGTTCACCACGCTCACTCCGGGGTCCGATGCAGCCCAGTCTCTAAGGATCTGCTCGTTCATGAATTTAGTCCAGCCGTAGGGATTGGTGCAGTTACCGGTGCGGTCGGTCTCGGAGAACGGAGACGGGACATTGCGTCCGTCGTAAACTGTTGCGGATGAAGAGAAGATCATTCTCTTGCAGCCATGTTCCGACATTACCTTGGCCAGAGAGATGGTGGATGCAAGATTGTTGTCGTAATACTCCAGCGGTTTCTGCGTGGATTCCCCGACAGCCTTAAATCCTGCAAAATGTATTACACAGTCTATCTTATTAGCCTCGAAGATCCTGTCTAAAGCAGCGCGGTCGCATACGTCGGCCTTGTAAAACGTTAAGGTCTTTCCGGTGATACGCTCGACCCTGCGCAGGGCTTCCTCCGAGGAGTTGGACAGATCGTCGGCGACGATAACATCGTACCCGTTTTCAAGCAGTACTACACAGGTATGAGACCCTATGTATCCGGTCCCTCCTGTTACCAGAACAGTCATCTTACTTTGCCGCCTTTCTGCTCTTATGCGAGCGATCGTTTTTCCTGCCGCTTTTTACCTCGTCTGCAAGGCCTATTATAAGGATCACAAGAAGCGCGACCGCACACAGCGGCGCCTCGCTTTTGATCAGAGCCTTTATGTAGGAAGCGGAAACAATGGATCTTCCGTGGTAATCCGTTGCAACGCTCCTTATGGAAGAGGTGCTGGCGTACTCCGCGTTATAGGCCTCTGCCAGCGAATCGAAGTCCGCGATGAGCGCATCGATCTTAGCGGAGACCGCAGCGATGGATGCCTCAAGCACGGATCCGTCCGTCTGTTCACCTGTCGCATTCGCATCGATATCGGCGATCCTGCTCTCGATATCGTTGATGTTGATGCGCGCCTCGGTAAGCGCCTCGGATAAAGCGGCCTTTACACCTACCAGCTCTTCGTAGGTCTCTTTGGAGTTGCCCTCGACCGTGATTATGTTGTTGCCGGATCCCAGATACAAAGTAGCGTCCATTTCGTAGCTGTCGATCAGCTGCTCGACCTCTGCAAGCTCCTTTGTGAGTGCATTGAACTTCCTGATCTGGATATCATCCTCGTACACATACTTCTGTCTGAGAGCTTCCGTATCCTTAGACAGTGCGTTGAGCGTTATCATTGCCGACAGACTCTGAAGATCACTTGAAAGGATCGACTTTGCCCTTGTGGAAAGCGCCAGGAAAGTAGCTCCGTCCTTATCGAATGCCTGCTTTACCTCGTAAAGGGCAAGAGAATGCTTATCCACGAGGTCGCATTTCAGGGTAAGAAGCTCAACAGCCTGCATGTAGTCCTTGCTCGAGATATCGAAGATCTCACCGAGCTTGTCCCATTCGACTCCTGCGCCGTAGGTCTTCTGATATACCTGCTTGTATTCCTCTACAAGAGTGCTCAGAAGTCCGGTCAGCTGGGACTTGCTGAGTTTGTTCTTAAACTCGTTGTAAATGCTTATCGTGAATGTAGTCGGATAATAATCGCTGAGGGAGACCACTCTGGTCGGGTCCGACGTAAGAAGCGAATCGAAACTCTTTATCTGTTCGATTATGTTAGTCGGATAACTTCCGCGGACCACCATGTTCCCGGCAAGATCTTCTGCGGTAAGTTTATCCGCCAGTCCTGCCTTATCTATTACTCCGCTCAGGAAATCTTCGTTCTTTATCTGTTCTACAGTAAACGGCTGTCCGTTCGGAGCTTCACCCTTCTCGGCTCCGCTGTGAAGAAGGATGAATCCCGATCTTGCATATTCTCTGGCAGGATTGACCGCCAGGAAGTTTACAAGCGAAAGGATAAGGCCGAGGATTACCGCAATGATAAGCAGATTCCATTTACCAAGCTTTTTAAGCATTTGCTCTGCCCTCCTTTCTCAGTTCTTCAACAAATCCGGCTGCAAACCACAGGCAGCAGGCCAATACTGCTCCGCCGATCCCGCAGAGCACGGCATTCTTAATGTTCGAAGCGCTGAAGAAACTGACGCTCTTCGTCTGGGCCGTCGTATTATTGATGAACTCATTCATGATCGTGCCGCTGGAAATGAACTCGTTTGCATAATCCGTAACAAGATCTGACAGTTCCGTTGCGTTATCGTAAAGAGCTTTAAGATCCTTGTCGGCTTTGGCGAGCTCTTCCGCGGAAACTTCTGCGCCGAAAGAGACGACTCTGCTCTCCAGATCGGCTATGGTCTGGTTCAGCTCCGCCTGACTGTCGTAGAGCTCCACCTGCGCAAGCACCAGATTGTTATAGTACTCGGTAGTTATCGTGGTGCTCTGCCTCTCATCCTTTTCGGATCCGGTAACGGAGATGCTCTCGTTCTGATACTCGTCTATGATCCTCTGCGTACTGGCGATGTTGCTTTCTACCTTTGCCAGCTCCAGCCTTGCATTTCTCAGAGTGTAATTGAGCCTGTTAAGAAGATCCGACGGAGTCTTGGAGATGCCTCCGCTTATCAGCGCAGCACTCAGGTAATTGATGTCCACATCGTTAAACGCAGACAGGATGCTGCTTAGATCTCCGAAGGTAAGACCTGTTTCGGCACTTGTATAATCCGGATACGACTCTGCTTTTTCGTCACAGTACTTTTTAAAAGAATCCATGACAGTTTTGATGAGGTCAAGGCTCTCAAGATAATCAAGGTCTCCGGACACGGCATCGCTCAGATCCCCCTCGGGAAGATCGTAATCCGCCTTGGTCTCATAGAGATAGTTGTTGTATTCCTTGATCATGTTGTTGAGAAGGTCCGTGATCTCGGCGGCGGTAAGGTAGGTCTTGTTTGAAGACTCTTCTTCACCGAATCCGTTCTTGAGCGTGATTATGTATGTATCCTCGTATTCAAGAGTTATGTTTGCGGCTTGTCCTACCGCAGTACCGCTTGCCTTGACCTGCTCGCGGAGCACTTCCTGCCTCTGCCTTACGGCCTCGGTAAGCAGCTGCTCCACCTGAAGATTGGCTTCGACCCTCGAAACGCTGACAGACTTCTTGAGCTTGGTCTTATCCAGCGCGGCGGCAATTACGCTCGCCGAAAAACTCAGTCTGTCAGGCTTCCTCTCTTCCGGAGTTTTTCCCTCTGCATTTTCGTAAGTAAGTTTTACGACAGCCCTGGCATCCGAGCTCTTCTGGGACAACTCGGCTGCAAACAGCGGCGTTATCAGCCCGATGATCACGAAGATCGCGATCAGCCTCAGGAACACCTTCTTTTTGGTTCCCATGTTTCTGAAAACGTTCAGGAGAGATATCTCACCGCCGTCTTCATTCTGATGGCTGACGTATAATTCGACCTTCTGGCTGTTGTCTTTTTTCTCTATCTGGTCCAATATACTGTCTCCTTTTATTAAAACTATGAAATGACGATTTTTTTACAAACAAAACAGATGGTACGCCAAGGTATCATTTGTTGCATTATAACCTATATTTAAGTTTATTTCAACTTTATTATCTTTAATATATGGAAAAGCCGGAAGACGAGCTCCCGGCTTCAAGCGTTGAAAACACTGCGTCCGGCGCGTTTTTCAACTGCCGGACGCATAATTATCAGTTACTTTATCCTCTTGTTATACACGTCGTCCTTGAGGATCGCGAGGAAATCGGCCAGCTGCATGGTGCCCAGATCGCCTTCCGACCTGTGGCGCGGAGCCAGCGTGCCGGCCTCCATGTCGCGGTCTCCGACAACGATCATGTACGGTACCTTCTCCATCTGCGCGTCGCGTATCTTACGGCCCGTCTTCTCGTTGCGCTTGTCGACTTCAACACGGTAGCCCAGAGCCTCGAGTTTCTCCTTTATGCCGTCCGCGTAACCGTATGCTCTGTCCGTTACGGGCAGGATCTTTACCTGAACCGGGGACAGCCACGTGGGGAACGCGCCCGCGAAGTGCTCCGTAATAACGCCTATGAAGCGCTCTATGGAACCGTAAACCACGCGGTGGATCATAACCGGAGTCTGCTTTTCGGAGTTGGAATCCGTGTATTCCAGATCGAACCTTCCGGGCAGCTGGTAGTCCAGCTGGATGGTTCCGCACTGCCATACTCTTCCCAGAGAGTCGGTTACGTGGAAATCCAGTTTGGGGCCGTAGAACGCACCGTCTCCGGGGTTGATCTCGTAGGTCTTGCCTATGGACGTTATGGCATCCGCGAGAGCCGCTTCCGCCTTCTCCCAGTCGCCGCGGGTACCGATGTGGTCCTCGGGCATCGTGGACAGAACGATCTTATACGGAAGTCCGAACACGTTGTAGACTTCGTCGATAAGCTTTGTGATGCGCACTACTTCGCCCTGGATCTGGTCCTTGGCAAGCAGTATGTGCGCGTCGTCCTGAGTGAAGCACCTTACGCGGAACATTCCGTGAAGAGCGCCGGACAGTTCGTGTCTGTGGACCCTTCCAAGTTCGCCGTAGCGCAGCGGCAGATCCCTGTAGCTGTGCGGCTCAAGAGCGTATACCAGTATGGAACCGGGGCAGTTCATGGGCTTTATCGCGTAGTCCTCGTCCTCGATCACCGTGGTGTACATGTTGTCCTTGTAGTGTTCCCAGTGGCCGGACGTCTCCCAGAGAGTGCGCTTCATGATCTGAGGCGTGGAGATCTCCAGGTAATCGTATTTCTTATGCATCTGCCTCCAGTAGTCGATGAGCAGGTTCTGCAGTATCATGCCCTTGGGCAGATAGAACGGGAAGCCGGGAGCCTCGTCGCGGAACGCGAACAGACCCAGCTCTCTTCCGAGCTTTCTGTGGTCCCTCTTCTTAGCTTCTTCTATGCGCTCCAGATACTGTTCCAGCTCTTCCTTCTTCTGGAAGGCTATTCCGTATATACGCTGAAGGGTCTCCCTGTTGGAGTCGCCTCTCCAGTACGCGGCGTTGCAGGTGAGCAGCTTAAGAGCGTTGCCCTTGATGCGGCCGGTGTAATCGAGATGCGGTC
>JAFWVZ010000093.1 GCA_017523605.1 Bacillota bacterium
AGAACTTCCGACACGTAGAATCCTCCCGCGCCGTTGCCGGCGTCCACGACTATCTTTAACCCCTCGAGCGGTCTTTTGGCCTCCGACGCGCCAAGTCCGCGGCAGATAAGCCTGCGCAGGTGAAGAGCGTAGTAGTCCATAAGGAAGTACTTGTAGACTGCAGGTCTTCTGGGCCTCTTGACGGGCAGCAGGTCCGCGGCATATTCCACTATTGCGGATATGTCCTTCTTGTCCAGTCCGCCGTCTTTTGTAAAGAATTTAAGACCGTTCCTCTCGCTGGGAAGGTGGCTTGCGGTTATCATCACAGCGCCTTCCGGTTCTATCTCGTCGTTGAGCGTAGCCATGAACATTGCGGGCGTGGTGGCCATTCCGCAGTCCAGAACGGACACGCCGTATCTGCCGAACGCTTCGCACAGAAGATCAAGGATATGGGGGCCGGTGATCCTGGAATCCATTCCTACTGCAATGCCCAGCCTGTCCGGATGCTTTCCGGTCTTTTCGCAGAGCCAGCGCACGAAGCCTCCGGCAAGGTCCTTTACTGCCTCGTCCGTAAGGTCCACGGGCTTTCCGCCCGGAACTTCCATTGCCACGCCCCGTATGTCGGAGCCGTTCTGAAGAGCTTTGTAATCTTTCATGATGCTGTCCTTTTCCGCATTTGCGGATCTGATATATTAACGCGCGATCCCTTTCGGATCACTTTTTGTTTATGAAGAAGTTATTGAATGTAAAGGCTATTATTCCGCCGAACCACCTGCAGCCGACCTTCAATATCAGGAAGGTGACGGGCCGGATGTAGAAGAGCTTCATCAGAAACCTGGAAAAGCCGTACTTTGCCTTAAGGCCGCGCACATAGCTTTTCAGGTGCCCATGATCCCCTTCCGCTATCGCTTCCGCCGCCAGTTGACCGCTCTTAAGGCCGTAGCGAAGACCGGAGAGCGTGAACGGGTCGCAGGCTCCAAGCGCGTCTCCCGCATAGTATATGCAGTCTCCTATTACGGGCTTTCTCAGTCCTATGGGAGTAAAAGCCGCATGGAGCTGAGGCTTTCCGTCCGGAGCCGCTGCCCGGCCTTCCGCCGCCTCAAGAGCATCAGGGTCGAAACCGGTGGCTCTCAGATATCTTGCGAAAAGCTCGTGGTAGTCCGCATCTCTGCGGAACTCGTCCGTTATTCCTGCGTTGGTGATGCCTCCGCAGCTGCTTATCCAGCCGTAGCCCTTGGGCGCTATGCCGAAGTGAAGTTCTATGCCGTCCGGGCGGTCGCTTTTAAAGATCATCTGCATGGCGATGTTCTTTTTTCTGCCCGTGCGGGGATCTTCCGCCTCCTGCAGCTTACTGCCTATTCCAACGGTACCGTCCGCGAATACAAGGTTTCCGAACCCCACAATGACGCTGTCGTTAACAGTTACGGTACGGGCTGCGGGATCCACGGCGCTTACGCGGCAGTTCTCTTCTATGGCCACGCCTTTTTCGCGGGCAAGCTTAAAGAACGCATGGTCCAGCTCCACCCTGTCTATCCTGTCGTTGGTGTAGAGGAAGCGGTTGAGTATCTTCTGGCGCTCCGCGCCGTTGTACCATATCCCGAAGTCCTCTATGAACGAGTAGCGGCAGTCTTCTATGTTAAGGCCGAAGTTTTCGTAAGCCAGCCTGGTCTTGCCGGTTATGTAGCCCGCGCAGCACTTGTCTCTGGGGAACTCGAAGCGCTCCAGCACCACAAAGTCCTCCGCGCCCAGCTTTTTAAGCGTAAGCGCGCATGCAAGCCCTGCCGGACCGGCGCCCACTATTATCGTTTTGTAATGATCTTTAAGCATTTACTGTCTAATCTTATGGCTCAGCTTACGTTTCCTGTCCTGCCGTACCTGCGCGGCCGTCAGGCGCTCTTCTCCTTGTCCTTTGCGGCGGAGAACAGGCTGCGGAGCCTTATCGTTACTGCTCCCATGTTGGAGATCTCGTCTATCTTGATCTGCGTGTAGAGTTTGCCGGCGCTCTCCAGTATGGAACGGACCTCGTCCGTTGTTATGGCGTCCACGCCGCAGCCGAAGGACACCAGCTGCACCAGGTTTACGCGGCTGTCTTTCGGAAGCTGCGCTATGTATTTGGCGGCTGCGTAGAGCCTTGCGTGGTAGGTCCACTGGTTGCGCACGTCCACCGCGAACGGCGCTATGCGGCTGCTGAGACTGTCTTCGGTTATCACAACGGCGCCGAGCCTGCAGATGAGCGTATCTATGCCGTGGTTTATCTCCGGGTCCACGTGGTAAGGCCTTCCGGCAAGGACTATCACCGGCATATCCTTCTCCTCCGCGATCTTAAGATACTCGTCTGCCTTGGCGCGTACCTTTCCGAAGTACTCCGCAAGGGCTGCGTAAGCCTTGTCCGCGGCTGCCTTTATCTGCCCCTTCCTAAGCTCCGGGAAGTAACCGGGAAGTATTTTGGAAATTCGTCCGGTAAACTGCTTTTTGTCCGCCAGACTGAGAAAATCGTCTATGAAAGTTATACCCTTAAAGTCCGCGGTGTTCAGTTTAAGAAGCTGCGGATAATACGCTACTACCGGGCAGTTGAAGTGGTTTACGCCAAGACCTTCCTCCGTGTTGTAGCTCATGTTCGGGTAGAATATTGCGTCCGGCTGCTGCTGGAGCAGGTACTCCAGATGACCGTGCATAAGCTTGGCCGGGTAGCAGGCCGTGTCGGATGGTATCGTGTGCTGGCCGCTGAGGTATATCCTCCTTGTGGAGAACGGCGATACCAGAACGTTGAAGCCCAGCTCCTTAAAGAAGGCATGCCAGAACGGCAGGAGCTCGTAGTTGTTGAGCCCCATGGGTATGCCTATGGTCTTCTTATTCGGGTCGCGGATGTCCGACATCAGCTCGCCCAGAAGCTGCTGCTTGTACTTGTAGAGGTCGTAGTGTTCCTTTACGCCCTCGCCTTTTATGGGGCGCTCGCAGCGGTTGCCGGCTATGAAGCGCCTGCCGCCGCCGAAATCGTTTATCGTAAGGCTGCAGTTGTTGGTGCACAGACCGCAGCTCGCTGTCTTTACGTTGTGTACGAAGGCTTCCAGCTGCTCCGCGTTAAGCAGAGCGCCTTTGGACG
>JAFWVZ010000094.1 GCA_017523605.1 Bacillota bacterium
GGCGCCCTGTGAGCCAGCTGCCTTACAGCCTTCTGAGACTCCGGATTGGCGCACCAGAGGCATCTCGGGGGGCCGCCCTGAAGAAAGACCGTAGTCCTTACTCCGGGGCCGTCCTCCGTCGAAAAGTGCTGGATATTGAATACTTGACCTTTTATCTGCGGCATTTGCTCTTCCTGACCGCGTCCGGACCGTTTAGGCGGCCCGACGCGTACTTACATTGCTTCGCTGGTCCTGGATATGATCTCGTTCCTGAGGCTCTTGGGCAGATCCACGAAGAACGCGCTGTATCCGGCTACGCGTACCATGAGGTTCGGATGCTGTTCCGGATGCTCGCTGGCTTCAATAAGCAGATCCTGGTCGATGATGTTGATCTGTACGTGGAATCCGCCGTGAGTGAAGTACTCTTCCAGCATAGCGCCCAGATTCTTGATGTTGTCCGGGTTGTTGAACAGCCTCTTGTCGAACTTCATGTTCATGAGCGCCGCGGTGGAGTTGTCTACGTGCACCGCCTTGGACGCGGAGTTGAACACGCAGGTAGGCCCGTGAGTGTCGCAGCCCTGCGAAGGCGAGCAGAATCCGTCGGCAATGGGTTCTCCGTCCTTATGGCCGCTGGGCAGCGGGCCGGTCCTTCTGCCGAAGGTAACGTGAGCCATCGCTCCTGAACGTCCGCCCCAGAGCGGTGTTCCGAACGGATTCTTTTCTTTCCACATCCTCTCCTGGAGCCATACGGACAGCTCGGAGAAGGTCTCGTCGGCGTAGTCGTCGTCGTTGCCGTACTTAGGCGCGGACTTGAGCAGAGCTCTTTCGTACTCGTAGCCTTCGAAGTTGTGGTCCATGGCCTCTATTATGCGGTCTACGGTAAGCTTCTTGTCGTCGAACACCAGCTTGCGGATGGCCGTTAAGGAGTCGGAAGCATCCTGAAGTCCGCGGTCTGCTATGTGATACAGGAAGGACGGATACCTTACGCCGCCGGCTCTTGCGTCCATGCCCTTTTCGAGGCAGTCGCCCAGAAGAGCGGAGAGGTACGGAGTGTGGAAGCTGTTGATGTCTACGTAGGCGGATACTCTGGCGGCCTTGGCCATGTCAGCGATCAGCACGTCGAACTGCTTCTTGAACGCGTCCTTGAATTCCTCGAAGGTCTTGAAGTTTCTGGGATCTCCGGTGTGGGGACCTATCTGGACCTTGGTCTTTGGATCCATGCCGTCGTACATTACGAACTCCATGATCTTGGCAAGGTTTATGTAGTTGATGCCCAGCGATCCGCCGTGGGTGGAATATCCGCCGATCAACGATCCTGCGCAGCCCAGGGCGCTCCAGTTGCGGGCATCCTCTATGGGCATTCCCCTCTTGAGGAAACCGGGGATACGGGTCTCGTCGCTCATGTATGCCGGGTTGCCGTCGCCTCTGCGGACGTTGACCTCTATGGCCTTGTACCATACGCGCTTGTCTATGTTCTTATGGTAGCGGACATAGATCGGCGGCTGAGGCAGATTGACCTGAGCCTGGCACTCAAGAATAAGATAGGAAAGTTCGTTGGAGGCGTCCCTTCCGTCCGCGGTCTGACCGCAGAGCGTGGTAGCCTGGAGCGTGGTTCCCGGAATGTTGTTCTTTTCGTAGTTGTTCTTTACTACGGAGATCTCGTTGATCTTTACCAGTACCAGGGCGAAAAGCTCCGCGGCGTCCTGACGGGACAGCGTTCCGTTGTCTATTACGTCCTGCTTGTACATCGGGTAGAGATACTGGTCGATGCGGCTGGGGGACTCCGCCTGGAAGGAACACTCCAGGTTCTCGCAAAGATGCGTGAACCAGAATGCCTGGCAGGCTTCGTGAAAATTCCTTGCCGGCTTTGCCGGTACCTGCTCGCAAACTTCGGCTATCTTAAGGAGCTCGGCTTTTCTTACGGGATCAGCTTCCTTTTCCGCCATCTCTCTGGCAAGAGCGGCATGGCGCTTGGCGAACGTTACAGCGCCTTCAAGAGCGTAGATGACGCCTGTGTAGAAGTTGTACTTTTCGTTGTCTCCCTTGGGATCCGCGGTAAAGTCCAGAGCTTCTCTGAGGCCCTTGGCCTCTTCGATCATGCTCTCAAGACCTCTGTCTATTACCCAGCCGTAGTTAACGTTCTTGGCTCCGGGAGGCATTCCCGCCTTGCCGCCGTTGATGAGGCCGGCCTTGTCCCATTCCTTTATCCAGGGGAACATGCTGTTGTTGGTATTGAGCACCTGATCCGAAGTGGACCTGCCCTTCCAGTACTCCGCGCACTCCTTAAGGACCTTACGTTCCTCCAGGCTTATGGCGCCGGACTTGGATTCGTCGTAGTCGGTGGTTACGCCCTCAAAGCTGCGAAGCGCCTCGAACGCTATTGTCGGGTTGTAATCCACGCAGGGAGACGCGCCGATGAGGTACTTGGACTGGGATCCTACGATAAGCTCTCCGTCGTGGATGGCTATGGGGTTCTTTTCCATTACAGCCTTAAAGAGCTTGCCGCGCCTGATGTCCAAAGGTTCACCGTCGGTCTCCTTCCAGGAATCGGTAACGATCTGCGCTCTTTCCACCGCGATGTGCTCTACAGCTTCTTCGCGCTCCTTAAGACGCTTGGCGACCCTGGGAGTAATGGCGTTGACACTGTCGCACGCCGTTTGATCTATGGGGTTTTCATAGATCGAGATAAGATTGTCCATGCCGGTATCCTTTCTATGTAAAACTGCTTAAAAGAATTAGACTTTTATGCTTATATTATGGATCAAAAATCTTCAAGATGGAAATCAAATGGCAGAAATAGATTTTCAAAACGTAAATCAATGTTCCCGAAAACGTTGAACGGATGCCGTTTTAAAATTAAATGATTTAAACAAACTTCAAATCATTTACGGCCGGGAATCGTTAAAAAACGGCATCGATTTACGTTACGGATATTTATATTGCTCCGGGAAAATGGTAGAATCAACAGGACAGCAATACCGGTCCGCCGAACGGAGGAAAAGAAATGACGACAGAAGAAATAGCCCTTATATGCGAACTTCCCAATTACACAAGCTTTCTGGACGCATCCTTTTATCTGCCCTATTCTCCTTCGATAATTACAAAATACGTTAACAACGTAGAGAACGAACTGGGCCTGAAGATCTTCATAAGGAGCAGCAAATCCAGGCCGCTGCAGCTTACCGACGACGGAAAGGCAGTTATAGAAAGCCTCCGGAGGATAAACGACGACTACAATTATCTGAACA
>JAFWVZ010000095.1 GCA_017523605.1 Bacillota bacterium
ACCTGCGGCGGCAACGGCTATCTTCACGAGTATCAGGATCTGGAGAAGCTGTTCGGATACAAGCCTTCCGCGATAGAGATCACCTTCCCTGAAGGCACGCAGATAGCCAACATCTTCGCCTTCCCGGGCGAGGCGCCTTCGTGGGTGCAGAAATGGGAGCCGACGCTGGAAAAAGCCGACCTGCTGCTGGTATCCACACATTCCGACGACGAGCAGCTGTTCTTCGCGGGACTTCTCCCCTACTACGTAAATGAGAAGAAACTGGACGTGCAGGTGGTCTATTTCATCCAGCACTTCCACAAGAAGATGCGCGTCTTCGAGCATTTCAGGCAGCACGAACAGCTCAACGGGCTCTGGACCGTAGGAGTTACCAATTATCCTTACATGTCCGAATTTCCGGACGCTTATGCGGATGGAAAGACCAAGGCGGAAGCAGTGCAGAACATACTCAGCACATTCAACTATTACGGATTCCGCATGGACGATTTCCGGCAGTTCGCGGTTGAAGTGTTCAGGAAGTTCAAGCCTCTGGTCGTTGTAACGCACGACTTCAACGGCGAGTACGGACACCCCGCTCACGTAATCTGCGCGGACGTAATGACGGACGCGGTAGAACTTGCGGCAGATCCGGAAAAGTATCCCGAAAGCGCCGCGCAGTACGGGACCTGGCAGCCCAAGAAGGTATACATACACCTATACGGAAAGAACCCCGTTACCATGGACTGGGATACGCCGCTGGACAACCTTAACGGAATGACTCCGTTCGAGATGACCCAGGAAGGATTCAGATATCACCGCTCACAGCACGATTCCTGGTTCGTAAAATGGATATACGGCACGAACAGTGCTCCGATAACAAAAGCGTCGGACATCTCCGACTATTCCCCCTGCAATTACGGACTGTACTTCTCCGCGGTCGGCGAGGACAAACTTAATGCGGAAGGCAAGCCCGGGGACTTCATGGAGAACATAGAAGATACCTACAGCGGAAAGCGCAGGGCCGAGGAGGAAGAAGCCCGCAGGAAAGCCGAGGAAGAAGCCCGTAAGAAGGCCGAAGAGGAAGAACGCCTCAGGAAGGAAAGAGAAGAGGCTCAGCGGAAAGAACAGGAAGCGAGAGAGAAAGAGCGCCGCAGACAGGACTTCATAAAGGGCGGAATATCTTTTGTTGTTATAGCGGCCGCGGTGTTCGGCGGTTACAAGTTCTCGTCTTCAAGGAAGAAAAAGGCTTCGGAACGTTACAGAGGCCAAGTCTCCGAAAAGGACCTTAAGAAGAAAAACAAGCACGGCAGATGACGTCCGCGCTACGCGGATCGGCGAAATTTCATGACCATAAGAGCAGCAGGGACGAAATACCCCTGCTGCTTGTGTTTTGTGGTCAAAAAACAATTTTTACAAATAAAAACTATTATCAGTCCACAAAAAGACTTGACAATCGGCACCCGCGGGAGTATATTTCAGTTTAATATGCCCCACCGGAATTAAAACGCGTCCCAGTGGGAACGGAAAAGGGAGATACATAATCATGAACAACATTCGGATCAGCGACATGACGCTCAGACAGGACTGCGCCCAAAACCTTACTTTCAAGGAAAAGCTGGAGCTATGCAGACTTCTGGACAGGCTTCAGGCCGACGTCATAGAACTTCCGCTGATAGAAAACGATAAAGCCGACAGTCTTTTCATAAAGACCGTTGCGGACATCGTCGGGGAAAGCACACTCAGCGTGCAGTGCCGCCCGGATCCCGAAAGCATAGATCAGGCATGGGAAGCCCTTAAGTTCGCCTCCTCCCCAAGGATCCAGATTGCTGCGCCGATAAGTCTGGTGCAGATGGAATACATCTATCACATTTCTCCGGAAGCCCTTATCCACAAGGTAACGGACGCGGTCTGCCGCGCGAAGGAGCTCTGCCAGGACGTCGAGTTCCTTGCACTTGACGCTGCGCGCGCCGATAAAGGCTTCCTCTACGAGATAATCGAGGCATCCGCGGAAGCAGGCGCTTCGGCAATAACTCTCTGCGACAGCGAAGGCAGCTTCCTGGCTGATGAATGCGCGGACTTTACCAAGGACATACTGGAGAACGCAAACACCTCCGCCGCAAGCGGAGTCATCCTGGGAATAGCCTGCAGCGGGACCGCAATGGCAGACGCATGCAGCATCGCAGCGCTTAAGGCCGGAGCCTCGGAGATAAAGGCGTCCGTATACCCCACTGAGGGCGCTTCGCTTAAGAACATTGCGGAGATCCTTAACGTACGGGGCGGAGATCTGGGACTTTCCTGCGGGATCAGGACGGTCGAGATGGACCGCATCTGCGACCAGATAAGCCGCATGTTCACCACAACAAAGAGCAAGAACTCTCCTTTCGAGAACGGCGTTGCGCAGTCCGCGGACGGCAAGTACTTTACAGCCGGAGACGACATCTCCGCGATAGTAAAGGAAGTCCAGGACCTTGGATACGACCTTTCGGAGGACGATAAGATAAAAGTCTACGAAAGATTCCAGACCATAGCGGCTAAAAAAGAGCGCGTAACTTCCAGGGAACTGGACGCTATCGTAGCCTCTTCCGCCATGCAGGTACCGCCTGTTTACAGAATAGAAGATTATATCATCAACTCAGGAAACGTAATTTCCGCAACCGCACACATAAGACTCAAGAAGAACGGAGAGCTTAAGGAGAGCGTCGCCATAGGAGACGGCCCGGTAGACGCAGCGTTCCTGGCGATCGAACAGATCGCAGGAAGACACTACGAGCTGGACGACTTCCAGATACAGGCAGTTACGGAAGGCCGCGAGGCCATGGGCGAAGCCGTGGTAAAGCTCAGAGCCGGCGGAAAGCTGTACTCCGGCCGCGGAATATCCACGGACATCATCGGATCCAGCATCCGCGCTTACATAAACGCACTTAACAAGATCGCCTACGAGGAGGAAGAGGCATGAAGCTCTCGTATTCTGCAAGAGGCTGGTATTTCCTGCCTGCCGCGGAGCTTTTGGGCGCCGCACAGGAGATGCACTTTTCCGGCATAGAGCTCTACGACGTACATAAGCATCCGGAGCTCTTCGAGAAAGGCGCTCCTTTCCATGCCTACAGCATAGGCGCAACAACAAGAGCCCTCCGCGACAGCGGCACGGAACTGGTCTGTCTGGATACCTCCGTGGACCTTACGAAGTCCGGAGCCACGGAAATAATGCTGGAGACTATAGAACATGCAAGGAGCATGCGTGTCCAGTACGTAAGCGCGGAAGTAATGTCGGAACAGGAAGACATAGCAAAAGCAGTGATATCGCAGATACTTCCGGCAGCAAAGGAAGCAAAGGTATCCCTGCTTATAAAGACTAAAGGCATTTACGCGGACACATCGCGTCTGGCTCTGATGCTGGACGGTTTCGCGGACGACAGCCTTGCGGTCCTCTGGGACATGCACCACACAAGCTTTGAATCCGGAGAGAGCGCCGATGCCACGATAAAGAACATCGGAGGCTACGTAAGGCACGTACACCTGCGCGACGGAGACAAAGACGGCCGCTACGTTCTGATAGGAGAAGGCACTCTGCCCATAACTGAGATGATGCGCGCCCTCTCCTCCATAGATTACGCAGGTTACGTTTCGCTGGAATGGAAACCGGACTGGGAGGCCGAACTTCAGGACTACAGCCTTATATTCCCGCATTTCGTAAGCTACATGAGCCGCTTCGAGAACGTAAGGAGCAACCGCAGGAAGCTCTACCTTAACCACGACGGGACCGGAGAATACATCTGGAAGAAGGACGAGCTGATAGACCTCACCTTCCCTCAGGTG
>JAFWVZ010000096.1 GCA_017523605.1 Bacillota bacterium
GCACGAAGGAAGGGTTGAGTATGGTCTCGCCTATTACAAAACCCGCGTACGCGGCAAACAGCGTCCAGTAGACCGTCTTCGCTCGCGGAGCTTTCCGGGCAAAGCAAACGACAAGCGCTATGATCGCCAGTACCACCGCGGGGATTACGCCGGGCATTATCTGGTTAATAAGGAAATTCAGTACTCTGGCCAAGGCCTTCCGGTTCCTTTCTGATGCGATACAAGAATAATAAAGGCATACATCCTCTTTGTCAAACGAAAAGACCGGGGCCGCTAAGGCTCCGGTCTTCGTTTTCTGCATTTGCCGCCCGCCGTTTCCGGGGGGCTGTTTAACTTTCGCGCCGCGCTTTCAAACTGCGCGGTTTGCGGTCAAGGAATTACTCGAGATCCGCGTCGAAGGGCAGAAGCGCAACGGTCCTTGCTCTCTTGATCGCAGTGGTAACTGCTCTCTGATGCATGGTGCAGGTGCCGGTGATCCTTCTGGGAAGGATCTTTCCTCTTTCGCTTATGTACTTCTTGAGAGTCTCAACATCCTTGTAGTCTACAACGGCAGTGTTGTCTGCGCAGAACTGGCAGACCTTCTTTCTGCTGTGGCCGGTGTAGCTCTTTCTCTGTTTTCTTTCTCTTTCCATTTGTTATTATCTCCTCTGTCTTTGTTCTTAGAAGGGGATGTCGTCGTCCGTAAGCTGCGAGAAGCCTTCCGGTACGGAGGGCATGGACGGTGCCGGAGCCGGGGTGCTGAAGCTTCCCTGCTGGCTGTCCGTGCGGTCGCCCCTGTCTAAAAACTCCACTCTGTCCGCAAGGACTTCCGTGGTGTAAACTTTCTTTCCGTCCTTCTCGTAGGAACCGGTCTGGATGCGTCCGGTAATTCCTACAAGTCTGCCTTTGCCGAGGTATTTCTCGACCAGCTCGGCGGTCTTACCGAAGCATACGATGTTCGGATAATCCGCGCCGCGGTCGTTGCCGTCACGGTCTCTGCCTCTGTCGATGGCAATAGAAAAACGAGCAACTGCGGTCTGGCTGGCTGCGCCGTAGCGCACCTCGGGATCTCTTGTTAGTCTTCCGATCAAAGATACCGAATTCATGCCTTCACCTCTTATTTCTCGTCCTTGGAAACGATGATGTGTCTCATTACGTTATCGGAGATCCTGAGCCTTCTGTCCAGTTCCTTGGGAAGCTCCGGAGCGGCTGCAAACTGCATTACTACATAGTAGCCTTCGGTCTTCTTCTGGATAGGATAAGCAAGCTTTCTGAGTCCCCACACGTCTGTTTCGGCGACTTCGCCGTCCGCCGCGATGATACCCTTAACGGTCTCGATAACGGCGTCCTTCTTGTCGTCCTCTAAGACAGGATCGATAATGAACATCAGTTCGTACTTATTCATTTTTTCACCTCCCTGTGGTCTTGATGGCCGCGGTGCTCCCCCGCGGCAGAGGGCATTTCCTATATTCAAATGCTCGATAATTATAACAACGAGGCGTTGATATTGCAAGCACTTTTTGCTATACTAATTCTTGTATTTTTTCTATACGGAGGCGCATCATGAAACTCGGTTTTGACCCGGAAAAGTACCTGGAAGAACAGTCGCGCTACATACTGGAGCGCATAGACAGCCGCAGCTGCGACAGGCTGTATCTGGAGTTCGGAGGAAAACTGGTGCAGGATAAGCACGCAAAGCGTGTTCTGCCCGGATTCGACGAAAACGCAAAGATAAAGCTCCTTGCCAAAATGAAGGACCAGGCGGAGATAATCATCTGCATCTACGCCGGGGACATCCTCACAAACAAGACCCGTCAGGACTTCGGCACCACCTACGACCTGGAAGTAATGCGCCTTATCGACATGTTCCGCAGCTGGGACCTTTCGGTAAACAGCGTGGTGATAACCCGCTACGAGGACCAGCCCGCAGTCAACTCCTTCATAAGCAAGCTGGAGCGCCGCGGAATAAAGACTTACAAGCACTATTTTACCAAAGGATACCCCACGGATGTGGATACGATAGTCTCTGACGAGGGCTACGGTGCCAATCCGTACATCGAAGTAACGAAACCGTTAGTTATAGTTAACGCTCCCGGCCCCGGATCCGGAAAACTGGCCACCTGCCTTTCCCAGCTGTACCACGAGAACAAGCGCGGAATAAAGGCACGCTACGCCAAGTTCGAGACCTTCCCCGTATGGAATCTGCCGCTTAAGCACCCCGTCAACATAGCCTACGAGGCCGCAACGGTGGACCTTAAGGACGTAAA
>JAFWVZ010000097.1 GCA_017523605.1 Bacillota bacterium
GAAGATCGCCGAGATGGCAGGATTCAGCATCCCCGCAGACAAGACCTTCATAATCTGCGAGTACGAAGGCTTCGGACTCAAGGAGCACCCGCTGAGCTTCGAGAAGCTCTCCGTAGTTGTAGCGGTCTATAAGAGAGACACCTTCGACGAGATGATCCAGGTCGTCAACAACATCCACGAAGTTGCCGGCAAGGGCCACAGCTGCGCTATCCAGACCACCAACGACGAGCATGTCATGAGACTTGCTACCTACACCCGCACCTCCAGAGTAATGGTCAACCAGGCTACCTCCGCTGCCAACACCGGTAACTGGAACAACGGTATGCCGTTCACCTCTTCCCTTGGCTGCGGAACATGGGGCGGCAACATTGCTTCCGAGAACATCACCTACAAGCACTTCATGAACACCACATGGATCTCCTATCCGATCGAGGAGCACATCCCGACCGACGAAGAGCTGTTCGGAAAGTGGAATCTTGCGTAATCGGAAGATGCGCGTCCGCTGAGGCGGAAAACTAAAAACATAAAGGCCCTGCCGTATGGCGGGGCCTTTTTGAAAGGGGAGAAAGGAGGACGTATGAATGTTGAGTCTTTAATTGCGATACTATCGCTTTGTATCACCTGTTTCATGGCAGGTTATACAATAGGCTCGCGCAACAGCGGTAAAAAACAGAAATAACCGCCTCCTGCAAAGATACGGTTATTTCTAAATAACTATTCTAGTAGGACTGACCGTCTGTTCGGCAGTCTTTTGCTACTTGGATTATACTTTAGCCGCCGGGCTTAGTCAAGCGGCAAGGCATACGGTTGCAGAAGGTGTAAGTTGACGCTTTTTGTTCGGCAATGTATGATATATTTGTCAATCATTCCTATAGCGTAAACATAGTCATCAGTGAAAACAACAAGAAGAATCAGAATAATTGCAGCAGCCCTTGCCTTCGTTCTTGCGCTGGCGTGCTTTACGCCTGTATCTTTTGCCGCGGAGAACGATTACAGCTACGACAGCCGCTACGCAGGATTTTTAGGGCGCGGTCTTATCCACGACGAACGCTTTGCGGGCAGGGAGCTGCACTACGGAATAGACGTTTCGGCGCATCAGAACGAGGTGGACTGGAAAGCCGTGGCGGACGCGGGATGCGAGTTCGCA
The DNA here is from genome assembly GCA_017523605.1 of Bacillota bacterium. Classification (GTDB taxonomy): domain Bacteria; phylum Bacillota; class Clostridia; order Peptostreptococcales; family Anaerovoracaceae; genus RUG13409. The sequence continues at coordinate 1,148 of JAFWVZ010000097.1, forward strand.
TTCGTAAGGGTAGGCTACCGCGGATACGAGACCGGAAAGATAGTAGAGGACAAATACGCCGCGGGCAACATCAGCGGTGCTTTGGACAACGGACTGCTTGTGGGAGTGTATCTGTATTCGCAGGCCATTACCATAGAAGAGGGCATAGAGGAAGCGGACTTCATTATCGACTTTCTGGACAGGTACAAGTTCGGCCCGGCAAACATTCTGCTGCCGGTCGTCTACGATGTGGAATACCCCTCGGAGGACGGCAAGTACGTTGGCAGGCTCTACGACGCAAAGCTTTCTGTAAGGACCCGTACGGACATAGCCAAAGCTTTCATGGAAAGGATAGACGATGCCGGCTATGTGCCTTGCTTCTACGGCAGCCGTTCGGCTTTCAACAACAACAGCAAGGCCTACATGACGGAGATCAACGACGATTACAAGATCTGGCTGGCGGCATATACCCAGAATAAAAAGGCCGGCTACGAAGGTCCCTACGAATTCTGGCAGTACAGCTCGTTCGGAAAAGTCCCCGGCATAGAAGGGGAGACAGATCTGGACGTATGGTACCTGGATCCGGGCTCGCAGTACGGCTGGGTAGGAACAGGCGGCAGCGTGCGCTACAGGGACGTGCCGTACGGACCGTACCGTACTGGCTGGCAGACCATAGACGGCCGCACGTATTTCTTCAGCAAGGAAGGCAACATGCTTACCGGATGGCAGTATCTGGACGGAAAGAACTGCTATCTGGGCCGGAGCGGCATGCTCAGCACAGGCTGGGAAGACATAGACGGCAGCCGCTACTATTTCGGTGAGGACGGAGACCTGCGCACCGGATGGCAGGACATCGGAGGCGCCAGATACTGGTTCGGCGATGATGGTGCCATGCGCACAGGATGGCAGGAGATAGAAGGAAAGCGCTACTGCCTGGGTGACGACGGCGCAATGCTTACCGGGTGGTGGGCAATAGAAGAAGAGTACTACTGCTTCGATGCGGACGGAGCCGCGCTTACAGGAAAGCAGAAGATAGGAAATACCAATTTCAGGTTTGCCGAAGACGGCAGACTGGAGTGGGGTGCTGTAAAACTGCGCACCAAGGAATGGCAGGGCAGACCGTCGCTTATACTTGTAACGCCCGGGAAAAAGATAACGCTCAGGAAATGACCCGAGCGTGCATGCAAGCATCTATTGCTTTACGGTTATTGATCTGATAAGAAAATCTATGTATACGTCGCCTGTTTCTTTAAGGGAGTAGGCGGCGTTTCTTCTTGTCCAGTCCAGGGCAAGGCCGCGCAGAGCTATCATGAACATGGCTGCCGCAGTCTGAGGGGGGAGTTCGGAGGAAATGGTGCCTTTCTCCTGACCTTTGCGGAACACTTCTTCCAGTCTGGACGCTGTTATGCGTCTTTCTCCGCTTACGGTGTTGTCCGTTGCGTTTATGGACGATATCAGCCTGGAGTGCTCCAGACCGTTGTTTTCTATGTATTTGAGCCACTGCTGAGCGAATATGCGCAGATTCTCCGCATCGCTGCGTTTCTTCATGAGAGGGAAAGCGTTCTCCTCCATCCAGCTGTCGATGCGGCTGAAAAGCCCTACCAGTATGTCCGACTTTTTCTCGAAGTAGTGATAGAACGATCCTACGGAGATACCTGCGGCGGAGCATATGTCCTCCACGCTCAGTTCCTCAAAGGAGCGGTCCTCCAGCATGGGTACTATCTTTTCTATTATCTCCGCGCGTTTGGCGGCCTGCTTTTCTTCTACTCTGGTCATGGGATGTGTCCTTTCTTCTAGAATCAATTCTAATATTTATTCTAATATTTGTAAAGGTTTTTCTGCAAAACTTATTGACAACTGCGGAAAAAAATATAGAATAAAAGTAGAATCAATTCTAATTTTTAATCTGTCAACAAAACTGTCAGTAAACGATAAAGGAGAAGGAAAATGAAAGCTTTGGAAGGTATAAAGGTCGTGGAGCTCGCTACGTTCATAGCAGTCCCGACCGTAGGAAAATTCTTTGCCGATCAGGGTGCGGAAGTAATCAAGATCGAGGCTAAGAGCGGCGATCCCTACCGCTTCGCGGCAGCTGCGGAATGGCGCAGCCCCAGTCCCTACGAGAACACCAGCTACGACATGGACAACGGCGGAAAGAAGGGCGTCATCCTTAACATGAAGGATCCCAAGGGCAAGGAAGCGCTGTTCAGAATGCTTAAGGACGCAGACATTTTCCTTACCAACTGGAGATATAAGGCGCTGGCTAAGCAGAACCTTACCTACGAGGACCTCCACGCCAAGTTCCCCAAGCTCGTGTTCGCGGACTGCTCCGGCTACGGCGACGTGGGCCCGGAAAAGGATCTGCCCGGTTACGACTTTACTTGCTTCTGGGCAAAGGGCGGAGCGTCCGGGTCTCTCCGTGACAAGGACGGACGGCCTCCGGTGCTGGTCCCGGGCTTCGGCGATCACGTTGCGGGCATCAGCCTTGTGGGCGGCGTTCTGGCAGCCTACATCAAGGCGCAGAAGACAGGCATAGGCGAAAGAGTAACGGCGTCGCTGGTCCACACCTCCATCTGGGCCCAGGGCCTGATGATCCATTCCGAGCAGTTCCCGGAGTACGGCGAGAGCTTCCCCATTTCGTATAAGCAGCTCAACAACCCGATGAACAACGCTTACAAGACCGCCGACGGCAGATACTTCCAGACCTGCTGCCCGGCCTTCAACCTGGAGCTTCCCAAGTACCTTCAGACCATAGGCAGGGCGGACCTTGTAGGCGACCCCCGCTACACGATAGAAAGCATCGCCGCAAACAACCTCTACGCGGAGTTTACGGAGATCCTGGAGGCGCAATACATACAGAAGACTGCTGCCGAGTGGGACAAGCTCTTTACCGAAGCCGACATTCCTCACTCCATCTGTCTTGAGTACAGAGAACTTCTTACCGATCCGCAGGTCGCTGCTACGGATGTGTTCCAGGAGATCGAGTGCAAGACCGGCAGGACCATAAAGGTAGTGCGTCTGCCGATAAAGATAGGCGACAAGTTCGAGGAATTCGGTCACAGTCCGCTTCTGGGCGAGCATTCCGAGGAGGTCCTGAGGGAGCTTGGCTACTCCGACGAGGAGCTTAAGGAGATGCACGCCGCGGGCGTTTACAACACATGGGAAGATCTTAAGGAGAAACTCAATGGCTGACATCTATACTCTGGGCATGGACCTTGGATCCACAACGTCCAAGGGCGTAGTGCTTAAGAACGGCAAGGAAGTAATAGGCAGCTCCATAATCGACGCGGGCGCCGGCACCACCGGACCGATGCGCGCCTTCGAAGCCTGCCTTAAGGACGCCGGAGTAGACAGATCGCAGATAGCAAACATTACCGCGACGGGCTACGGGCGCAACAGCTTCGAGCCGGCGGACCTTGTTATAAGCGAGCTTTCCGCCCACGCGCTGGGAGTTCACACCATGTACCCGGACGCCAGGACCCTTCTGGACATAGGCGGACAGGACTCCAAGGTGATGAGCATAGGCAAGAACGGCAGACTGGACAACTTTCTTATGAACGATAAGTGCGCGGCAGGCACCGGGCGCTTCCTGGAAGTAATGGCCAAGGTGCTGGAGGTGGGCGTAGCGGATCTTAAGGATCTGGAGGCCAAGGCGGAGCAGACCGTAAGCGTA
>JAFWVZ010000098.1 GCA_017523605.1 Bacillota bacterium
AAAAAGTGCGTGGATATATCATAAGGGGCGCGGATATGATTCCGGACACCCTGTACACGGCTGTTTTCTATGTCCACCAGGAGACCGCGCTGCCGTTCATGAGCCCCGCCGAATATATGATCGACTGGATTGAAAACGCAGGAGCCGTTTCAAAAAGAGTCGACCTCCCAATACAGACTCACAATGTGTTCGATTTTGAGTATAATGCGTCGTTCATGCTCGTGCAGTAGAATGAAATTAGAGAAAACACTTACCTGGCTGCAACTTCACTAAATCCGTTATTTACAATCGTACCAGACCCAGAGAGCTTGAAATCCTCCTCAATAAATAATTAGAAAAAATCAGCCACGCAAGCTGAAATTGCGCAATTGCAAGCTCTGATTGGTTTACATGATGGCACGGATTTTATATAATTCAGGTAAAAAGAGGAGCGAAAAGATGGGTTTTGCTGAAAATTTGCAGATCATAAGGAAAAAAATGGCTTAACGCAGGAAGCCCTTGCTGATTTGCTTGGTGTAAGCAGACAAGCCGTATCCAGATGGGAAATGGGAGAAGGATATCCGGAAGTGGAAAAGCTGCTTATGCTCTCAGAAAAGCTTGGAGTTTCCTTAGATGGAATGATGGGCCTGCAAGACTTGGGCGAAAACCTTTCATCAACGGAGTCTGTGGCGTCACCTACTAAACAAACGATCAGAACAGCGCGTATCGTTTGCGGTGCCGTTTTGGCGCTGCTGGGATTGCTGTTCTTTTTCGTTCCCTTTATCGGATACCTTCAATACATCTCATTTTCGCTTTTTCTGGCAGGTTTAGCCTGCCTGGTGTTTAGAAACCATACTGCGCTTGCAGCTGTCTGGGGACTGTTTATTGGTGCAGACTTATATCTTAGGCTGATCAACGGAGCCAACTGGAAAGCAGTATTCGCTTCTCCATCGATTAAAGAAAACATGAATCCATATGTGCTTTCAATATGCTGGGCTTTTTTCATTGTTGGAATCGCACTTACTATGCTTACCGCTCTGATTCTGGCAAAGCATCCCGGGAGTCCGATGCCGCTGCGGGAGAATGGTTCAGTAGATATAAAAAGGATTATTGTTTTTGTGCTCATCATAGTAGTCATTTGGGCACTTTTCCATATTCCGTTTATGAAAATATTCGGGATAACAGAGCTTGCAAAAGATCCTGACAAGTACGAAACATTTTACAACATGATAAGGGTTCATAACATAGCACGTGGAATTGCAGATTCAGCTGCAGTGGCTCTGATAGCCATACAACTCGGTAAGGTTTTGTCCTGGATAAAGCAGCTGATAAAGCGAGACAGGATCAAAAATGCGTAAATTGCTTTATTACAAGAGCGATGTGATAATACCATATTGCAATTTTTGATCAAAAGTACTTACCCGGCTGCAACTTCACTAAATCCGTTATTTACAATCGTACCATATCGAGTATCAGTAAAGGATCTAACCTGCTGATACTCGGTTTTTTATTGCCAGCAATATTGTATAAATATTAGCTTGTATTTTACCTATTGGATGCTATAATACTCTTGGAGGCAGGATCAATGACTATCAATACCAACAGCATCATATCGATCAGCGAAGCAAACCAGAACTTTTCCAAAGCTACGCGAATTGCGGAGAAGAACGGCCAGGCCGTCATCTTCAAAAACAACAAGCCCAAGTACATTTTACTTGATATAGAAAGCAATCCCATCATCGAGATGACAGACGATGAAAAGATCGATTTCGTGGCCGCCCGCATACTTAAGAAATATAGGCCCGCATTCGAGGAGCTCGCAAAATGATAAAGTTTTCTAAGGATAAGGTCAAATTGCTTCATCAGCTTATATCCGAGGAAACAGGCGGGACCATAGGCGTTCGTGACGAAGGCCTGCTTGAATCTGCGCTGGAAGGAGCCTTTGCAACGTTTGATGGTAAGGATCTGTACCCGTCAAAAGAAGAGAAGGGCGCGCGGCTTGCTATACGCTGATCTCCAATCATGCATTTGTGGACGGCAACAAGCGTATAGGTATGTATGTGATGCTGACATTTCTCGAGGTGAATGGGATCCGTCTTGAGGCAACTAACGAAGAGGTTGCAGAGACCGGCCTTGCAGTAGCTGCAGGAACCATGGGGTACCAGGAGTTGCTGAACTGGGTGACAGACCACAGGGCATAATTCCTTACATGACTGGTTTCTTTTCCGGGCCTGATATGTAGTACAATAAGCTTAGTCGGGGAGGTCGTATGCTATGAAGCTCGAAGGCGTAAAAAAAGAAGGAGACTGGCTGCGTTCCGAATGGAGGCTCACATACAGAGTCGGTTGGGAGCATATCTGTAAGGCGGCAGCGCTGTTGTATCAGTACACGGAAGATGCGGAGGTGCTGACCGGCGGGGCTTCAGACGGCTCGACCGCGGCAGTCAAAGACGAAAATGACATCATGTCTCTTGAGGAGGCCGGTTATCTTACGATAAGAGGACTTTCTAAAATACTGATGGTCCCGGTGATGATAACATTCTTCAATCAGCTCGATCTGGTCCGGGTAACTGTAGCCTGTGCATCAGATGAATTCAAGGAAGCGGATTACAAGGCGTTCAACCTGTCCATGTGTCAGTTTCTGGACTCCGCAGAGCTTGCTATGTACAGCTAGAAGCACCGCGTTTTTGACTTTTCGGACAGTTAGGTGTTTTTTTAGTCTTTCTGTACGCAAAATTATCTGTATCAAGGCCTTTCAGGGCCATAAAACGGACCTATTATGTGAATAATATATGGTTTGAGTAACGGATCCGGCCGGCAAGAGCAGTATTTACATGTTAAAGCGGCTTGATCCTTCTTTTTTTACGGACTTTCAGGGCTTAATGGACCCAAAAAGTCCGAAAACGTGTCAATATGCCGTGCCGAATGGACACAAGTCCGGTTGGTCTATCGGGCTGATCGTATAAGACAATAGATCAGAGAACGCAACACTTACCCAGCTGCAACTTCGCCAGATACGTTATTTATGATATAATATATTAAATGCTATTACGCGACGGTCTGAAAAGGAGCTGATGTAATGGAGGCGAAGTCGATACGGTGGATATCCGTCTTTCTGCTTATACTGGGAGCCGCGGCAGCAGCGATCGGATGGTACGTTGTTAACCCGGGCAACGAGTTGGGCTGGGCGCTCCTGTCTACTGTCGTCATCTGGCCGGTAGTGGTGGCGTTCACCGGCGCGCTGGAGACGCTCGCTTTCGGGTCCATGCGCAGGGTCTACGTGATCCTGGTGCTTGTGCTGGGGCTTGCAGTGTCGCTCGTCGTAAGATTTACGGGCGGAGCGCTTATAAGCGGTCTTATAGCCCTGGCGATCATTTACGCCTTCAAAAAACCGCTGGCTGCTGTTAAGAACGGAAAGAAGAAGGCTCAGTAGCACGCCGCAGACAATATGATACAGAGTCTTAATAACCGCTTTGTTTAAAAGAAGCGGTTATTTCTTTTACAGAGCGCCGGGCTGAGGTATAATAAAATAATAAGGGGTATGAAAAAGCTGGAGGTATCAAAATGAAGAAGGTTTCAGCAATATTGCTCTGTCTGGTGCTTGCAGTTTCGCTGGCGGCCTGCGGGACCGATGATGCGGCGCTTAAGGCGCGCTATGACGAAGGCTACAAGGCAGGCGCCGAAGACGGAAAGAAGGCAGGTGCCGAAGAAGGCAGGAAGGCCGGATATGACGAGGGTTACGCAGCCGGAAAGACCGAGGGCTACGCTGCCGGAAAGCAGGACGGCCTGAAGGAAGGATCTCCCTCCGGAACGTCCGGCCGGAAGTATGCCAGATTTTCAGGATCCTTTACGGCGTCGGTAGGTACGCTGATCCCGGATTATTACGCTCTGCCCGGCAACAGCGTTGCGGTGGTCCACTTTTTCCAGGACGGACCGTTCCTGCTCCGCTTTAACGAGGACATGACCGGCAAGCTGACAGAAGGACTGGCGTACGTGTTCGAATTTCAGCCCTTTGAGGTGCAGATACCGGACGATGAGCAGTATCCGGACTTCAAAGACTATATGAACTACATTTCAGTTACAAGCTTCCGCCTTGCTGAAGAGGGCGAGATGGGCATGCAGAGCAAGACTCCTGACGTGGAGATATCAGTAAAGTAGGCGTTCTTACGGCCTCTCGGAGGAAACGATCCATGACTGCAGAAGAAAGAGCATTGAAAATAACAGAGGCATGCGCGCGGGAGACTTCCGCGGATCCCTTTGAGATATTCAATAAGGTGGCAAGTACGGACTTTGTGAACATGCACGGCCCGGAGCATCACGTGCTGGACGGAGCCTGCGTGCTTACGGCGTTTTACAATGCCGGAGGAAAGATAGACCTGAAGGACGCTTTGGAAAAGCTGCGCGCGGAAGGCCTTAAGATGCCCGGCGCGGCATGCGGAAAGTGGGGCGTCTGCGGAGCGGTAAGCTCCATTGGTGCGGCGCTTGCGATAATAGACGGCACGGGACCGCTGTCCGCGGACGAGTCGTGGGGGTCTCACATGCGCTACACTTCCGGGGCGCTCGGAAAGCTTGCAGATATAGGCGGACCGAGGTGCTGCAAGAGGGATGCGTACCTTGCTATGAAGAGCGTCGTCCCCTATATTAAGGACAGATACGGGATAGTTTTGGGAGACAGACGCATAGTCTGCGGTTTTTCGGGGCAGAATCCCCAGTGTCTGGGCGAAAGGTGCCCTTTTAACGAGGTAAATGCTGAATAAAAGCGCAATGGCAGATCTTCGGGAGAACCGCACGCTGCGGTCCATCCTGATAAACATGGTAATAGCGTTCGTCAGCCTGTTTATCAACGGGTTCGGCGTGTATCTTACGATACAGGCAAACATAGGCGCGGGTCCGTGGGACGTGCTTAACATAGGCGTGTCCAGGACACTTGGCATACTCTACGGCAACGCGTCCATAGCCATATCAATAACCATACTTATAATCGATATTCTGCTTAAGGAGCCCATAGGCATAGCGATGTTCATAGACGCGCTTACGGTTGGCAAGGCGGTGGACTTCTACAACAGGCTGAACGTTGTGCCGGCCTGCAAAGACCCGCTGGTGGGCGTGCTTGTAATGATAGCGGGCCTGGTTGTGCTTGCCTACACGCAGTTTACCTACATGACGGCGTCTTTGGGCTGCGGACCAAGGGATACGCTTCTGGTGGGGCTTGCAAAGAGACTGGACAGGCTGCCGATAGGCCTTGTGAGCATACTGCTGCTCAGCACGGCTACGCTTATCGGCTGGCTTTTGGGAGGGCCTGTGGGCCTTGGGACCATCATCTGCGCCTTCGGGGCCGGCCCCATAATGCAGCTCGCCTTCAGGACCGTAAGGTTCGATGCCAAGAAGATAAAGCATCAGAGGCTGAGAGACTCCGTAAAGGTGATATTCTCCGGAAGAAAGGAATAAGATGTTTGCGGACGCAATAGAAAATGTGGGCGGATTTACAAGGCCGATAAAGACGATCTCCAGAAACTATAAGGAGTCTGCGGTGATACCGGGCCTTGCCACGCTCTTCTTTGTAAACGATGACGGCTGCGCCGTTACATGCAAGCACGTGGCCCAGCAGATAATACACGCGCAGACCGTAAACAGGCAGTACGCGGAGTTCAGGGCGGCATGCGCGAGGACGCCTGAGGGCAAGAGCCGGGCTGCCGCGGTAAAGAAGCTGGAGCTGGTGCACAAGCTTAAGGCAGGGCAGCTGATACAGATGAAGGTGCAGTTCGACGGCGCGGTCAGCAGCTTTACAGGCTTTGACATAAACCTTCACCCGGAGCTGGACATAGCCATAATACGCTTTAAAGGCTTTGAGAAGACCCTCTACAAGGGGCATGCGGTTTTCGTAAGGGACATGGCGGATGTAAGGCCGGGCGACATGCTCTGCAGGCTGGGCTTTCCGTTCCCGGAGTTCTCGGACTTTAAGTACGACGCGGCAGCGGACGACATAGTATGGGACCGCACCGCGGGCAGCGGCAACACCCCGCGCTTTCCGATAGAGGGCATGTTTACGCGGCAACTGGCCGGCAGTGACGGAAAGATCTACGGGCTGGAGCTTAGCACGCCGGGTCTGAGGGGCCAGAGCGGAGGTCCGCTGTTTACAAAGGACGGAAGGATATGCGGCATGCAGTCCGCCACCAAGCACCTGCACCTGGGCTTCGACATGGTTGGCGAGAAGATGATGCTCCGCGGAAAGGAGCAGACCGTAAACAACCAGCCCTTCCTGCATGTGGGGCACTGCATAAACGCGGAAAAGATAAAGGAGTTCCTGCGCACTCAGGGCGTGGAGTATTTTGAGGCATAGACGAAGCTGAAAGGACAGACCCATGAAAAAGGCAAAGCTCATCCTGGACAAGGACTACGTTATATCTGACATAGACAGGCGCGTGTACGGCAGCTTCGTGGAGCACCTGGGGCGCTGCGTGTATACCGGCATATACGAGCCGGGGCACCCGGCGGCAGACGAACAGGGCTTCAGGAAGGACGTTCTGGACCTGGTAAGAAAGCTCGATCTTTCCGTGATACGCTACCCGGGCGGAAACTACGTGTCCGGCTTTAACTGGGAGGATTCGGTGGGTCCCAAGAAGGACCGCCCGAAGCGCCTGGACCTTGCGTGGAAGACCACAGAGACCAACGAGGTGGGCCTGCACGAGTTTGCGGACTGG
>JAFWVZ010000099.1 GCA_017523605.1 Bacillota bacterium
CCTTATAATACTGGCGGCCCGTCCGTCCATGGGAAAGTCTGCATTTGCGCTTAACGTAGCGCAGTACGCCGCCCTTAAGCAGGGCAAGCGGGTAGTCATATTCTCGCTGGAAATGAGCAAGGAGCAGCTCGGAATGAGGCTCCTGGCCATGGAAGCAAGAGTGGACAGCAACAAACTGCGCACCGGAAACCTTAACGCGGAAGACTGGGAGAGCATAAGCGACGCAGCTCTGCGTTTTGCGGACGCGGACATAATAATCGACGATACCCCGGGCATAGGCGTAATGGAGATGCGCAACAAATGCCGCCGCATAGGTCAGGAAAGACCCATAGACCTTGTGATCGTGGACTACCTGCAGATGATGTCCGCGGACAAGGTGGGCTCCGGCGAGAACCGCCAGCAGGAAGTATCGCAGATATCCAGATACCTTAAGCAGCTTGCACGAGAGCTTCGCTGCCCGGTGATAGTGCTTTCGCAGCTGTCGCGCGCGGTTGAGCAGCGCCAGGGCGACAAGAGACCTATCCTTTCCGATCTGCGCGAATCCGGCGCCATAGAGCAGGACGCGGACGTGGTAATGTTCCTATTCAACGAGGACTACTACAACAGGAACAAGGAAGGCTACGAGCCCAAGAATCTCTGCGAAGTGCTTCTGGCCAAGCAGAGGATGGGCGAGACCGGCAAAGTGGTGCTCGGATGGCAGCCCAGGTTCACAAAGTTCGTGAACATCGTCAGAGACGAAGCGGCTAAGGCGCCTCAGGAATGATGCATCAGACGGCACAGGACATCGGAACGCTGCGTAAACGCAGCATGTAAACATGGATTTCAAGAAACAGAACATACAAAACTATTTTCTGTACGACACAAAGGTGGACAACCTGTTCATCTCCGAGTACATGCCCGGAGCTCCGGCAAACGCCGTAAAGGTGTATCTGCTGGCTTCCATGAACGCGGAGGCGTGCATACCGTCCGATGCGGACGCTTTGGCAAGAAAGCTCCGCGTAAGCCTTGCGGACGTAGAAGAAGCCTGGGACTACTGGGTTAAGCAGGGAATAGCCAGAAAGACTGCGGACCCTGCAAACCCCGGAAAGTACGGCATAGAGCTGCTCAACATACGCGAGATCGTATTCGGGAAAAGGCCCGCGAGCCAGACGGCAGCCGACCAGAAAGGTCCATTTGCGATAGACGATGAAGCCTACTCCGAACTGCTCCGGAACGTGGAGGTCCAGACCGGAAGGCTCCTGGAATCCGGCGAGCCTCAGGAGATAGCCCTTTGGGTAAGCCAGTACGGAATGTCGCCGGAAGTTATACTTCTGGGCTACAAATACTGCACGGACAAGGGAAAGAGCAACCGCTTCCGCTATGTGGGCGCCATCCTTAAGGACTGGAGAGCCAAGGGTTATACCACGGCGGCCCAGGTGGAGGACGCGCTTGGTGCGGAGGACAGGCACTACAACTACTACCGCGCAGTAATGAAGGAGCTGGGATTCCACAGGAACGCCAGCGAACCTGAAAAACGCATAATAGACAGCTGGTTCGACAAGCTGGGATTCTCGCTGGACGAGGTAAAGGACGCCTGCAAGAAGACCACCGGGATCAGCAATCCTAACATAAACTACTTAAACAGCGTGCTTGTGGGGCGCTATAACGAAAAGAACCAGGCCCCCGAGGCAGTAAGCCGCGAGGACATCTTTGCCAAAGTGGAGGCTCTCTACGAAAAGACCCGCCGCGAGAACGAGGCAAAGACTGCCCGCATCCGCGAGGAAGTATACGGCAAGCTGCCGCGCGTTAAAGATATAGTAGCAGAGATAAGAGACTGCGGTTTTGCGGCATCCAGGGCCATGCTCAACAGGGCGGGCGCCGAGGAAGTAAACAAGCTGAAGAGCCGCATAGAATCATTAAACACGGAAAAGGCAAGGCTCCTTACGGACAACGGCTACGCGCCGGACGCGCTCGAGGCCATCTACGACTGCCCCAAATGCAGGGATACCGGCATACTGGACGACGGCAGCAGATGCCCGTGCTATAAAGAAAAAACGGAGCAGATACTAAGGGAAAATGGCAGATAACGAAAACTTACAACTTAATACTTCGGGCGACGCAATAGTAATATACAAGTCCAAGAAGGCCGCGCTTTCGCAGAACACCGTAAAGAGGGGCGAAGGTGTCTACCGCAGGACCGTAAGGCTGGTAAAAGGCCTTAAGGAAGCCCGCGCAAAGGTAAAGGCTCTGGATTACTGCAGCACGGAGAACAGGGCGGACATATACGGCGAAGTACTGCGCGACGCTTACGAGCCGGTATTTACCGCGGGGGAAAAGGCCGCCAGCACGCTCTGGAACTTCATCTACAAGTTCTGGTTCGACCTGCTGGGGATATTCGTATTCATAATAAACCTGATCATAAAGTTCTTCTACTATCTCGGAGCAGGCCTGCGCTTCCTGTGGGACAAGCTCTGGGATCTGCGCGTTTGGGCGGACGCTCACAAAAGGGCCATCTTCCAGATATTCGCCGCGGTGGCGGTAACGGTATCGCTGGCGCTTATACTCGTAACATCCATGTCGGCGTACGAGTACAGCTACTTCGGAAGAAAGCTGGGCACCACCAAGACCAAACTTGACGTCTACCAGACCATAGACCTTCTGGGCGACAAGCTTGCGGAGAACGCAGGTGCAAACATCAATTTCAACGCAGAGAGAGACATAGAATTCAAGAGAGTATACGGCCTGGGCATCAAGACAGACAGCCGGGACGACATACTCAATGCGCTCACGTACATGAGCGACATACACGTTACCGGCTACGCCATTGCCATCAACGGTCAGCAGGTAGCAATAATGGATAAGCCGGAGACTGCGGACGCCATAATAGCTGCTGTAAAGGAATACTTTGCTCCGCAGCAGGAAGGCTACGAATATTCTTCCGTATCATTCGAGGAAGAAGTTACCGTAGAGGAAGTAAACGTAAGCCTTTCCGAGCTCTGGAACCCGGACGACGCCGCCCGCTACATAGAGACCGGTGTGGTAAGGGATCTTCGCGACGACGAGGCTCCCAACCCGCTTGTAACGGTGTACGCTTCGGCTGCCGTTACCTACGACGAAGAGATCGCCTACGGAGTTCAGTACAGAAGAGACTCCAGCATGTACCAGGACGAGGTGATCCTGCAGACCCCGGGCGAGCCGGGAATAAACCGCATCGTTGCGCTGGTGCAGACCATCAACGGCAAGGAAGTATCCAGGTTCGAGCAGTCCAACACCACGGTAAAGGAGCCTCAGGACGCTGTATATAAGCAGGGCACCAAGGAGATCCCGATCCATAACGGATCCGGAACGTGGGTCTTCCCGATACAGGCCAGATATACCATCTCCGACTACTTCGGACCCAGAGTTGCGCCCAGAGCGGGAGCGTCCACGAACCATAAGGGCATAGACATAGCGTGCGCTTACGGTACACCAATACACGCAGCCGACGGCGGTACGGTAACGTTTGCCGGAAACCGCGGAGCCTACGGACTTCTTGTAATAGTCAACCACGGCGGCGGATACGAAACCTACTACGCGCACTGCAGCAGCATCATCGTTAAGGTAGGCGAAGATGTTTATCAGGATAAGGTGCTGGCTTACGTAGGTTCCACCGGCGTTTCCACAGGTCCGCACCTGCACTACGAGATACACTATCAGGGCACGCCGCTGAACCCGCTGGCGTTCTACGGCAGATAGGGGCATCGGCCTCAGGTCCGCGGATGCGGAAATATGCGGGCTTAATGCCGCTCCGGACCCAGCGGTCCGGGCACGCTGAATTTGTTTTAAAAATCATTCACATAGATCTTTTCAAGGAGGAAATCACAATGGAAAGATGCATAGGCGCAGTATCAAGGGGCGTTAGGGCTCCCATCA
>JAFWVZ010000100.1 GCA_017523605.1 Bacillota bacterium
AGCTTGCGCGAAGCAGCGCGGTCACCTGGTCCGACGCCTCCTTGCTTATGCTGCCGTCCGGGCTGATGCCGTCCAGCAGGAACTGCGAACCGAGGTTGCTCGTAAGTATTATTATCGTATTCTTGAAGTCCACGGTACGGCCCTGGGAGTCGGTTATCCTGCCGTCGTCCAGCACCTGAAGCAGCACATTGAACACCTCCGGATGAGCTTTTTCAACCTCATCGAAGAGCACCACGCAGTACGGTCTGCGGCGCACCGCCTCGGTAAGCTGGCCGCCCTCGTCGTAGCCTACGTATCCCGGAGGCGCTCCTATAAGTCTGGACACCGAGAACTTTTCCATGTACTCGGACATGTCTATCCTGACGATGTTCTTCTCATCGTCGAACAGGGCTTCCGCAAGAGCCTTCGCAAGCTCCGTCTTGCCAACGCCGGTGGGCCCCAGGAACAGGAAGGATCCTATCGGACGGTTGGGGTCCGCGATGCCCGCTCTGGAGCGCATGATAGCCTCTGAGACGGACTTTACGGCCTCGTCCTGTCCAATTACCCGTTTATGCAGAATGTCCGCCAAATGGAGCAGTTTTTCGCGTTCTCCCTCCATCAGCTTGGATACCGGGATGCCGGTCCAGCGGGCAACGATCTCCGCTATCTCCTCTTCGTCCACGGTATCGCGAAGCAGCCTGCCCTCGCCGGATTTGTTCTCCGCTGTCTTCTGAAGCTCCGCAAGCTTCTTTTCCAGCTCCGGCAGAGTGGAGTACTGGAGCTTGGAAGCGGTCTCGTAATCGTAGCGCCTCTGTGCCTCTTCTATGCGGCCTGTGACGCGCTCTATCTCCGCCTTTGCTTCCTTTATCCTTTCCACGGCGCCCTTCTCGTCGTCCCAGCGGGCGCGCATCTGCTCGAACTTGCCGCGCAGGTCGTTAAGCTCTTCCACAAGCTTTTCGCAGCGCTCCTTGGACAGGGAGTCCTTCTCTTTCTTAAGGGCCATCTCCTCTATCTCCAGCTGCATTATCTTACGGCGCAGAGCGTCCATTTCGGAGGGCATGGAGTCCATCTCCGTACGTATGGAAGCGCAGGCCTCGTCCACCAGATCTATGGCCTTGTCCGGCAGGAATCTGTCGCTTATGTAACGGTCCGAAAGCGTTGCCGCAGCCACCAGAGCGCTGTCGTGTATGGTAACGCCGTGATATATCTCGTAGCGCTCCTTAAGTCCACGCAGTATGGATATGGTATCCTCCACGGTAGGCTCGCCTACCAGCACCGGCTGGAACCTTCGCTCCAGAGCGGCGTCTTTTTCTATGTAATTTCTGTATTCGTTCAGCGTGGTCGCGCCTATGCAGTGCAGCTCGCCCCTGGCCAGCATAGGCTTAAGGATGTTGCCAGCGTCCATGGCGCCGTCTGCCTTGCCCGCGCCCACGATCAGGTGCAGCTCATCGATGAAAAGTATTATCTTTCCTTCGCTTTCCTTTACCTCCGCCAGAACGGACTTGAGCCTTTCCTCGAACTCGCCGCGGAACATTGCGCCCGCAATAAGAGAGCCCATGTCCAGGGAGTACACGGTCTTGTTCTTAAGGCCTTCCGGCACGTCCCCCCGAAGGATACGCTGCGCAAGGCCTTCCACTATGGCGGTCTTTCCTACGCCCGGCTCGCCTATCAGCACCGGGTTGTTCTTAGTTTTTCTCGACAGGATCCGGATGACGTTGCGTATCTCCTCGTCGCGGCCTATCACCGGATCCAGCTTCTGCTCCCTGGCCCGTTCCACCAGGTCGAAACCGTACTTTTCCAGAGGCTTTCTGTTATCCTGATCCTGCTGGTACATATTGTTCATATTCATGTTATCACCTCGTTTAAGGTTATTATTTTCTGCTGTTTATATGTTCCGGGTCCCGGGCGATGCAGTTGTATGCAGGACTGTCGGGGAACCCGGTTCTTAACGACTGACGAGCTTAAAGGCGAAGGCAGAGTTTAGAACCGCTGGGAGGGCCCCCGCCAAGACGGGAGGCGTGTCCGGCGTATAACTGCGTCGCCCGGAAGCTCTTGAAACGTCAGATCAGATATTTGTTGTTCCTGAAATACGCCAGATACTGCATCTCCAGATCCCTGTCCGTAAGCATCCCGGCAAGATAGCGCTTCATTATTTTGTCGAACGCGGTAACGTATTCCGACAGCGCCTTGCCCAGGTCTTCCTCTGTGTACTTGGCACCGCGCGGCACGGCTATGGTCCTTACGAATTTAGAGGACGAAAGCTCGTACCTTATTGCGCCCGGCTCGAAATACCCTGCGGCGTAATTGTCCTCCAGTTCCTTCCAGAGAACGAAGAACCTTGCCATGTTATTGAGCAGCGACGCGGACTGGCTGCGGAAGTTTACGGTAAGCTCCCCTATCGCCTTGTCCGGTGTTCTGTAAAGCTGCACCACGTACCTTATGGTTGGACGGTACTTGTACTGCAGGCTGCTCTTTACGGACATGCTCAGCTGATTCGGCGTTACCAGAGGGACCAGCTCCGAGCTGCGGTCCAGCAGTTCCTCCATGCGGCGGAATATGCTGTCTATCTGTTTTTCCGGCGTGCTTACCGATACGTATTCCGCAAGGATCTGGTTTACCAGATTGGATCGGTTGGTGCCCTGCCGGAGAGCCAGCTTGTCTATCTCGCTCACGACTTCGTCCATAAGCATAAGACTGTACAGACTTTTATTCATGATGATCACCTTTCTTTATAAAGCGCGGGACAGACGCGAGGGCTGTCCCGCTTATTTATAACGACGGACGCACCTGCGCCCTCTCTTACTATTGCAACTTGAGTATAGCACTTTTGCAAAACTTGTCAAGCGGTTTATATAAATTATGTTGCGAAAGTTTAAGCGCGGCAAATAAAAAAGGCAGGGGCTTTATTCCTGCCTTATAAAACAGATCTAGCTCTGAATGACCGGCTTTGTCTTTCCGCTTCGCCGGATGCTCTGTATCGGATCCCGGCCGCACGCGATGACCGGCCGCGCTACTTGTTTACGTCGTAGCTGGCCATTACCTTGCCGGTCCCGCTGTCCGGACAGCAAATGAAGCTGCTGCCTGCGGTAAGCCTAAGCTCGCGTCCGTCCGGATGCATAAGCACCAGTCCGCCGTCCTCGGAGAACACCCAGGACAGCTCTATTATCCTGCCGCCCTTGGCATAGTACCCGGTGCCGCTGGTAAGCTCCGCCTCCAGCCTGCCGTATTCGTCGCCTTCTATCCTGGTATAATTTACGAACAGCGCAAGCACGTTGTCCACGGCCACCTGCTCGTTGGTGTTGGCGTCCAGATAGGCCAGGCCGTATTCGCTTACCAGATACTTGCCCTGCTCCTCGCTGTAATCGAACTGGGTGGTCTTGGAATTGTTCATGTAGACCGTTATTCCCTGGGCAACGCTTCCGCGGCTCATGTCCGTAATGCCGAAGCGCAGCGGGCCCTCGTAGTCCTCCAGATGCTCCATGCCCCTTGTAACGCCTACGCCCGGGACCAGCTGTATCATCTGCGCGGTATCAGCAAACAGCGTGTGCTCGTATGCGTAGCCGCTCCTTCTTCTTGCCTTGTCGCGGAAGAAGAACTTATAGTTTCCGTACACGGCATCCAGATCGGCCACATGTTTAATGATAATGTCGTTGAGACCCATGGGGCTGCCGCCCGCGTGAGTATAGATGGCATCGAAGGCTATGGCCATGGAAACGTCGTAGCTTCTGCAGCTGCGCACAGGACCAATGGTTGGAGTGCCCGCGATGTCCTGGAACAGAGCCAGGAAACGCGTCATGTTGCCTTCTACGTTGAATTCGAATATCAGGTCTGCTGCGGAAACGCCCTTTGCCGGGAGCGCACCGCTGGCGTTGTCGATGACTACTGCGTAAGGCCTTGCGGTAAGAGGCTCCTCTATCTTTTCGCCGTTGAGCCAGTTGATCGCCTGCGCGGCCGGAGCGGCGCCGGCCTCATCCTCCGCGTCATGAACAGGTACAGCCCTTCTGGGTTCGGGCTCAGGCTCGGCGGTATTCTGCTGCCAGAAGCAGCCGCAGAGCAGCCCGAGCAGCAATATCAACATGCAGATGAAAGCGATTTTTTTCATGATCTTCCCCTTTTATATTAAATTATTATATCATCTGCAAAGTATTTGCACAAACAATAAAAACAGCCTGCCGCGCAGGATCCGCAGCGGCACAGGAGCAGCGGACAGAATCAAAAACTGCTTCCAAAACAGGAAGCAGTTCTTAGATCGGTATGTATCTGTACTCAGCGCTTTACGCCGTAGTTCTTTACCACCTTGGACAGGACCTTGGTAAGTATGCCTCCGATGATGGCAACAGACACGGCTTCTATAAGGCCCTGGACTCCTACCAGCAGCACCACGAAGTGCAGCGGGTTGAGCGCGCCTTTTGTCGCGACGATGTTCTGGATGTACTCGGTGTTGTAGAACATGAGTATGATGTATCCCATGAAGAATATCGTGTTGAGCAGCGGCGCGGAAAGCGCTCCCACGAAGTAGCTCCAGGTCTTTTCGTCGCGGTCCAGTTTGCTTACAGCCTTAAAGATCAGGCCGCAGCACACTCCCATGAGTATGCGCATGCCTACGCACAGGATGACGGTGCTTACCGG
>JAFWVZ010000101.1 GCA_017523605.1 Bacillota bacterium
TCCTGCTTGCCGGAGAATCCCAGCTGCTTTTCGACTTCTATCTCCACCGGCAGTCCGTGGGTGTCCCAGCCTGCCTTGCGGCGCACCTTAAAGCCCTGCATGGTCTTGTACCTGCAGACGGAGTCCTTAAGGGTCCTTGCTATTACGTGATGGATGCCGGGCTTGCCGTTAGCGGTGGGCGGTCCTTCGTAGAACAGGAAGTTCGGCTGGCCTTCCCTCAGGTCCACGCACTTCTGGAGCATGTTCATCTCGTCCCATTTGTCCGCCTGTGCCAGCTGCACCTGCGCGATAGGTTTGTCTGAAAGATTCTTGTACATTTTAACTACCTTTTATATCGAACCGGGTATTGCCGCCATTCCGGGCGACTGTTCCATAACTTATTAATAATAACATCGTTTTACGCTCAGAACAAGCGGTCAAAACATATCGTCCGCCTAAGCGCGCAGCCGTATCGTCCGGCGCGGTCTTAAGCTGCGGCCCGTCAGTTTGCGCTGTAGAATCCGCAATGCTGCTCCTGGTTGTACAACCCGAAGCCTTTAAGGTATATGTCGCTTTGCCTGTAGACCAGGGGCAGGTACATCCATTCCATGAATTCCTTAGGCAGCCTGGTCACCGGCGCGCCTTTAGTAAAGAGGTAGAACACGTCTCCGCCGTTTATGCCGTACGCCTCGCTGTTAACGATACGCATCCTGTAGCCGGAAGGATCCTTCTCTATGCGGCTCTCACCAACCGGACCTGTCTGATACTGAAGGTCCGAAAGCCTGAACGCATATGTGAATGCGTTGATCTGCACGGGATCCGTAAACTTTCCGGTGAATTCGCAGACGTACTGCGTGCCGTCGTAACCGTCGCCGGATTCCCCGTAGTTGTGGTCCTGGTACGAACCACTGAAGCTGCCGTCATCGTTTATATTTATGACAGTTCCCCAGCCGCCTATGCCGCTGGTGAATATGTATTCCTTAGGCACCTTGGCGAACAGATCCGGGACCTTGGTGCCGTCCTCCGGGTCTCCCGCAGTGCCCCAGACGGAAGGATCTTCCGCGTTCTCTGCCGGGGTGTTGCTGTACATGCTCCAGTAGCACCTGCCGTCTATGATCTTGTACTCCATTACGGCGCTGTAGGTGCTGTCGTACTGATAGAGCATGCTGCCGTACTTATTGTACTCCATCCGGAGTATGTCGTAGGAAACATAGTACTTGCTGCCGTCGTAGAGCACGCTGCCTACGGAGACTCTTATGAACGGATCCCCCACACCGCCGATGATGTTGTAGTAGTTGGAATTGCCCTCGGCATCCTTGTCGATGTAGAAGAGCTCCTGCTCCTCGCCGGACTTCTTAAGCGTCTGGATGTCCTTATCCGAAACGTTGAATATGTTCCTCGCTATCCAGTCAACGCCTTCTTCCCTGTTGACCGCAAAGCCCGAGTAACCGTCTCTCTGGTTCCATCCGCGCGGATCCTGAGTCTTGTTGTCCCATATGGACATGTGTCCGGCATTCAGATACAGGTTAAAGTCCACGATGGAACCGTTGCCCACTATCTCGGCCAGAATGTTGCCGCTGCCTTCGGCGGCCCTGCTGCATTCGTATTCCTTTTTACCGGAGCCCCCGTCGTACCACGAAATGAAGTAAAGAAGGAACCTGTCCAGAGAGTCCGGCATGTCGCCGGGAACGATCTCTGCCGGAGACTTTTCCGAGGCTCCGTAAAGATCTCCCATTTCCGCTGCTGCATGAAGCTTTGCGTCCCTTACTGTCTGTGCGGGACAGCCCTTCTCGTATATCTGATCGACCACGTAGCTTACGGCGCCGTCGCTGTACATAAGCACCTCGTCTGCGCCTTCCAGAGCGTCGGCCGCGGCCTTTGCATATTCTTCTTTCGTTACCTCTTTACCGTCCACGCGGAACTTATCCACCAGGGCGCTTTCCGGCTTTTCCGTGCTGCGTCCCGCAGATTCTCTTGCGGTAAGACTGCCGTTGCCGTCTTCCAGGCTGATGAACTTTTCGAACAAGTATCCGCCGTAGCCTTCGTTAGTGAAAAGCTTCAGAGTTTTATCATCCTTGTTCTGATACAGTATGTACTTAAGCCCCAGGTTCCATTCCTGCGAGAAAACAAGCTTTGCCCCACCTTTTTCGAAGGTGTAGATCTCCATCATTGCGGTCCGCTTTTCCTTGTCCGCGGCGCGCACCAGTATAAGCTCCGGGATCTCGTTTCCGCAGATGTCGCGGAAAAGGACCGGTCTGGACTCTGTTCCGTTCTCCGATCCGGCAAGGTTGAGCTGCCAGTCGTATGCAGCAAGATCGTCCGCTTTCTCGTTAAGGATGTCATTGTATGCCTTGTACGCTCTGGCAGTCTGCGAAGCAGAACCTTTCCAGGGCTTTATTATCAGAAGCAGTGCGGCAATTACGATCACGGCTGCCGCTATGATCAGAGGAAGTTTAAGCGAACGTTTTTCCGCCTTGTCCGGCAGCTTGTAAACGATCCTCTTTCCGGGTACCGTCTTTTGTTTTTCAGGATCGCTGGCAGCCGGTGATGCTTTTGACGCGATGTTCTGCGCAGGAACAGACGCCGGACTTTTGTTTTCCTGAACGACAGGTTCCAGTTTTGCTCCGCACATTATGCAGAATTTTGAGCCTTCCGGGATTTCGCTCCCGCAATGTTTGCAGCGCATGTTTAAACTCCTGTGATCTATAGTTTCATAGCTGCCGGCAGAGCCGGCGCATTGTTTTCTAGCCAAGCAGCGGTGTTATGTAGGTGCTCCACAGCCACGACACCGGCAGTGCGATTATCAGCGAAGGTATCATGTCCGCGGTGGGAAGATCCTCGCGAAGCTTAAGCATCCTGAGCCCCGTTGCAAGCATTATGTATCCGCCCGCAGCCTTAAAGTCCGCTATCATGGACGGCGTGCACAGCGGGTAGATCCATCTGGCTATGAAGAATATCACAAGATGGATGACACCCTGAGGTATGCCCAGAAGGGACACGGACTTTCCGAGCTTGCAGGCCAGTATCGCGGACGTGAATATGTCCAGTATCGCCTTTGCCAGCAGAATGCTGTGGTCTCCGGTAACTCCTTCCACCAGCGCGCCGTAGTATCCTGTTCCGCTTACGCAGAACAGCACTGCTATCGTTAGGAACTCCTCCGTGCAGCGTCCGCGGGCAAGCTTGCTTAAGCCCGAGCGCACCTTGTCGCCAAGCTTAAGCTTAACGCCCAGCAGCGTGCCGAGAATTACCGACAGCACCACCGCAGGCAGGTTCTTGAGCCCGGGGAGCGGGATTATGCCCATGGACAGCGCCACGAGCGCGAATATCATGTTAAGGGTATCCTTTACCTTGCTGCTTATCTTTTCTCCGGCAGCCGAGCCTATCAGGCCCCCGACCACTATGCAGAGCGCACATGTGATCGCACCTATCGGGATCACCATCTTGCCAGTTCCTCCGTAACAGAATAGATTACCGATGCTTCATAGCCAAGGGCCGAGAGCCTCCGGGATATTTTTCCGTATATCTTCTGACGTTTAGCGTAAGCTTCCCTTACGCGTTCACGGGCCTCCTCCGTACTGCCGATGTCGTCTTCTCTGCCTACAGACGGCAGTCCGCCGAGCTTTTCCAGCATCTTCCTTGCTTCGGCAAGCGCTCTTTCGTAGTCGCCTTCCTTAAGTTCCTCCGCCGCGTTTCTGGCTGTCTCAGCGTCCAGACCTTTGCGCTTAAGCTCGGTCTCCACGCGCCGCGACGACTTACCGGACTCGGAACCCTTGCGGGCTGCGCTGCCGGCGTATTCTTCGTCGTTTATGTATCCGTATTCCTTAAATTTTTCTATTGCCTGCGCAGCTTCTTCCGGCCCGTATCCGCGGTCCTCCAGCTTCTTGCGCAGTTCTCCGGAAGAGTATCCCCTTACGTCCAGCAGATCCGCGCCGTATTCCAGAGCACTTTTGGCAAACGGGGCATCGTACTCCGTTCGCTGAACTACTGCCTCCGTATCCCCGGCTATCCCGAATATAAGGTCCTTGTAGGTAAAGCTTGCTACCGGCACGCCTTCTATGCAGCCGTCCAGAACGGAAAAAGAAGAGAAGCCCAGGGACAGCCCGGCTCCTTTGTATTTGGACCATGCCTCCTTGCGCGTCCATATGGACAGGAATTCCTCCGTCCATTCGCTGCCGCCCTCGGAAAGCACAGAAAGATATTCCTGCTCCGCCTTGTGCAGTTTCCTTGCTATCGCAGGCTTTACGCGTCTGGAGCGCTCCTCCATGTCGAGCCCTACGTTGTGCGGTTCTATGCAGCAGGCCCAGTAGTTAACGGTATCGCTTATTGAAATGAAAAGCCCTTCGGATCCGGGGCCTGTAAGGTGCGGCGCACGGTCGTCATCATGATCCAGCCCATAACCAAAAAGGGCGTCTACTATGTCCGCCGACTTGTATACTTTTCCCTTTTCTTTCCTTATGAGATGGATCTTCATGGCGAGTGCCGCCTATACCCAGATGATCCAGAGCAGCGCGTAGCCGACGAATACCGCGGAGAGCGTGAACGGCACGCTGTACTTCATGAACGTCTTTGATTTTACAGTGTAGCCGGCCCGCCTTAAAATGCCTATGCCCTGAACGTTAGCAGAGGCACCGATAGGAGTAAGATTGCCGCCGAGCGTTGCGCCTACGAGCAGTCCGAAGTACAGCAGAATGGTGCTGCTGCCTGCCACCGAAGGATCGGAAGACACCGCGAAACCTGCAGCCAGAGATCTTACGACCGGAAGCATGGTAGCGACGTACGGAATGTTATCTATGAAAGCGGATACCACCACGGACATCCAGACTATTATCGTGAAGGTAAGGAAGAGAGCTCCTCTTGTGGTGCCGCCGCAGATGCCGAATATGCCGCGGGCGATAAGGTCTATTATTCCGGCCCTCTTTATTCCGCCTATCACTACGAACAGGCCAGCCAGAAGCGCTATCGTATAGAGGTCCAGTTCTTTCAGAGCTTTTTTTGCAGGTACGGCGGAGCGCTTCTTTATGCAGGTCCTTACCATGCACACAAGGAAGAACAGAATGCAGATAGCTCCGTTGCTCCAGTCAGGTTTACAGAACTGCCCCGGCGCAGCGGCATCCTTGTAGGGAATAAAGGATACTGCAATAAGGGCAATTATCGTTCCCGCAAGCATGATCCCGGGGAACTTGTCCTTTACTTCCGTCCTTTCGGTAAAAGGCTCGATCTTGTTGTTTTCCTTGCGGAACATGAAGCATATGATCAGAGCGCTTACCAGCGCGCCTGCTTCGGTCACCCAGAACATTCCGGGCCTGCCCCGGAAGAAGAAGAAATCCGTAAAGTCCAGGCCTGCGTATTTGGCAAGAAGTATGGACGTGGTGTCGCCTACCAGCGTTGCCGCGCCCTGAAGGTTGGACGAGATGGACACGCAGATCACCATGGGCACGGGCGAAACGCCCAGCTTTGCGCAGATGGCAAGTGCCACCGGCGCTATCATCAGCACCGTGGCAACGTTATCCACGAAAGCGGAGACTATACCGGCAAACAGGCTCATCACCACTATCATCCATTTAAGGGAACTGACTTTGGAGATCAGCATCTCGCTGATCAGTTTAGGCATGCCGGAATCTATGAAAAGCACTACCGTGCCCATTATGCCGGCTATCATCATAAGGACGTTCCAGTCTATTTCCTTAAGCGCCGCAAGCGGTCCGTAGGAAAATTCCGGAAACACGCGGATGATCCCCAGCACCACGAAAACGACCGCCGATGCAAGGGCTATGTACGGTCTTCCCTTTTCGACCGTAAAGATAAGTACGTATGTAATTACGAAGATCGCCAGTGCGACCCAGTTGAGTGCTGTCATTTAAAACCTTGCGCGGCCATTTCAGCCGCGCGTACCTGCTATATGTCTATTATGTTCAGGTCCTCGCCCTGATCGTCGTTATGATATTTGTCGTCTGCGGACTGTCTCTTTACGGTGTAGAAGCATACCACGAACATTATGATGACGAACATTATGAAATGTATGGAGCTTGCATTGGCAGTGGCAATGAAATCGTATATTCCGTGGACGATGGTCGGAAGCAGTACCGCCATGAATCTGGCGAGTCTGGAAGCGCTGTCCCAGCCCTGCTGCTGCTTTCTCTTGGCAAGTCCGTACCAGGCGCCCATGATCACGCCGAAGCACGCGTGGCCCGGAACCGCGGTGACCGCTCTTATCAGCGCTGTCGCAAGGCCGTAGGTCATTACGTACTTGATGTTCTCCCAAACGGCGAATCCCAGAGATACCGCTACAGCATATACCACGCCGTCGAACTTGCAGTTGAACTCGGGGCTCCTCCAGGTACCTATCTTAAGGACGAGGTACTTGAAACCTTCCTCGGACAGACCCACGACTATGAAATACAGGAGCAGTCTGTACACGACGCTGGACTCCGAAAACATGCGGCCCAGGACCGCCATGCCTATGGTCTCCGTTATCATGGCCAGGAAAGTCGAGACCACACCCAGTGTGGCCAGGCTGATGATCATCCTCGTAGGCTCCTTCTCCAGCCTGTCCTGCTTGTAGATGTATATCATGAGCAGTATGGCCGGCAGTATAGCCAGAGCGATCAGGAGTAGCGACGGGGCTGCGAATAAAAACATTATTTTACCTCCGTTTTAAGAACTTCGATGGCTTTCTGAAGCTGGTAGTCGGTCTCGTCGCCTTCCACGAGCTCCACTATGTAGTCCGGGGTTATGCCTACCTTGTGTATGGTCTTTCCGGACGGTGAGAAGTACTGCATTATGGTTATCTTAACGGCGCTGCCGTCGTCCCAGTTTCCGCGGTCCTGGACCATGCTGCTGGGATAGAGGCTCTGTATTATGCCTTTGCCGTAAGTCTTGGTGCCTATTATTATTCCTTCGTTATTGTCCTGTATGCCTGCGGACAGTATCTCGGAAGCGGAAGCCGTATACTCGTTTACGAGCACCACATAGGGCAGCTCCGTGCGTCCGGCGGAAGTGGTGTAGTAATCCTTTTTCTTGTTGTGATCCTCCGTGTAGACCACGGTGCCCTGCTCCATAAGCATGTCCGCTATCTTAATGCTTTGATCCACAAGTCCGCCGCCGTTGTCTCTGAGATCTATTATAAGACCTTTTGCGCCCTTTGCGGTAAGATCATCTAAAGCTTCCTTAAAATCTCTGGCTGTGGCGCTCTCGAAACCGTCGATGAGTATGTAGCCTAAATTATCCTCGAGCATCTCGTACTCTATGGTCTCCACCTGTATGGCAGCGCGTACCATGGTAACTGTATGCTCCGTGCCGTTGCGGCGGTAGGTAAGTTCTACGGAAGTCCCTTCCTCGCCTCTGATGTTTGCGGCTGCCTCCGAAGACTCGTCTCCGGAATACTCCTTGCCGTCCACCTTTACGATTATGTCCCCGGGCTGCATTCCGGCTTCCTTGGCCGGACTGTTCCTGTAGACCTTTACTACTTCCAGGACGCCGTCCTCGTTGCCGTAGAACGACATTCCCACGCCGGAGTATTCGCCCAGCATGGATGCCAGGTAATCCGCGTATTCCTCCGCGGAGACGTACTCGGAATAAGGATCGTTAAGCCCGCTGAGCAGACCGCTGTAGGCAGATTCCATGATGGCATTGCTGTCTACGTCTATGTAGTAGTACTCCTCCACGAAGTTCTTTATGTCGTCGAACTTGCTGTAAGTGTCCTTAAGATACTGGTACTCCCTGTACTCCTCGTCCGTAAGCAGCGAACTGTTGCTTACGCCGACCCTCTGGGCGAACAGTATGCCCACCCCGCCGAGTATCAGCGCCACAACGAGAAATAATACGAATGTGCCTTTTCTTATATACATGTTCTATTCTTCCTGTCCGGACACGCGTATGTCCTTCACTCTCATCTGGAGCCTGCGCTCCCCTCTGAATTCGTTTATGTCCAGCTCCCCGGCAACGTCTATCCTTGAGTGACCGAAGATTATGTCCTTGTACTGCTCCGCCCTGCCGAAGAGCACGCAGCCCACCGGTATCCTGTCGTCTGCCATGGCCGTAAAGCGTATGTGCTGTCCGTCCGCGCCCATGGTCCTTACCGAGCCTACCTGTGCATTCTTTATGCAGAACAGGGGCACGGGGTTGCCTTCGCCGTAGGGCTCCAGAAGCTGGAGCTTTTCCGCGTACCCTATGTTCTTTTCCGCGGAAGAAAGCTCGTGTTCTATGTATATGGTCTCCGTAAAGAGCCCGGGATCCTTGTCCGCAAGAGCCTTTACCTGCTCCTGCATGCGCTGCCGGAAAATGCCCAGGTTCTCTTCCTTAAGGCTGAAGCCGCACGCTCCCGCGTGGCCTCCGAACCTTGTGAATATGTCGCCGCAGTTCTCGAAGCACTGGTGCAGGTTAACTCCGGGGATGGATCTTCCGGTGCCTTTAAGCAGACCGTCTCCGGTAGGTGTTACTATGCACACAGGCCTGTAGAGCTGCTCCTTAAGGTTACCGGCAACTATTCCTGCTACGCCCTCGTGAGCGCCTTCCGCAAGTATTACCGGTGCGTAATCGCCGCAGTCTCCTTTTGCGAGGCTCTGCCTGCAGATCCTGAAGGTCTTTTCCTGCTCGGCCTTGCGCTCTATGTTAGTCTTTATCGTTAGTTCGGCAAGCTCGTCCAACCTTTCCTCCGGGCTTCTGCTCTCCAGAAGTTCCACACCGGGGGTGGCGTTGTCCATGCGCCCCAGGGCGTTAAGGTTGGGAGCTATTATATAGGAAATGCTGGAGGAATCAATTATCCTTCCGGAAAGATCCAGAGCGTTAAGAAGGCAGTTGAGCCCTGCGCGCTCCTTCCTGTTGATCCTATCCAGCCCGTATTTTACAAGATTTCTGTTCTCTCCCCTGAGCGGCACTATGTCCGCCACGGTGGATATCGCTACCAGATCCAGCAGCGAATTAAGCTTTGCCTTGGTAAAGCGGCTGTCTCCCTGCTGCTCCAGCAGACGCTGAAGCCCCTGTGCCAGCTTGAACGCAACGCCGCATCCGCAGAGCTCGCTGAACGGATAATTCCCGTCGCGCTTGGGATTTACGAAGAGACACTCCGGATCCATTCCTTCGCGAAGGATGTGATGATCCGTAACGATGACGTCCATGCCAAGTTCCTTGGCATATCTTACTTCCGCGGGGCTGGTGCTTCCGCAGTCCACGGTAAGCAGCACGTCCGCGCCCTGATCTCTTATCTTTTTTACGGCGCTGATGCTTAAGCCGTAGCCGTCCGTGAACCTGCTGGGAACGTAGCTGAACACCTTGTCCGTAAGGCACACCAGGACGCTGGTCATGAGAGCCGTGGAAGTTATGCCATCCGCGTCGTAGTCTCCGTAGACGCAGATGGTCTTTCCGCTGTCCGCCGCGTCTATCAGAAGCTGAGCAGCTTCTTTAAGATCCGTAAGGAGGAAGGGGTCGTACGTTACCTTGGGGGCAGGCGACAGAAAGTCCTCCAGTTCGGACGCGGGGATACCGCGGTTAGTCAGTATATTGAGCACGGAAGCAGGGACTCCTAAAAGCCCCTGCTCCTGATCGTTGTTTTCTCGGGCGATGACCCATCTAGCCATATCAGAACTTACCCGGAGTTACCCAATTAAGAGGATCCTGGTATGCTCCGTTTTTCCTAACTTCGAAGTGAATGTGCGGGCCTGTGGACATTCCCGTGGAACCAACAAGAGCGAGCACA
>JAFWVZ010000008.1 GCA_017523605.1 Bacillota bacterium
GATAGGTCGGAGGTGTAAGCATGGCGACATGTTGAGCTGACCGATACTAATAGGTCGAGCACTTGACCAAGAAGGTCTCTTTGAAAAACCATTACTGGTTTCATTATTACGCATTGTTCGGTTTTGAAGGTACAAGCCTTCATAAATAAAAAATCTGGTGACTATAGCATTGGGGTTACACCTGTTCCCATCCCGAACACAGTAGTTAAGCCCTTTAGCGCTGATGATACTTGGTGGGAAGCTGCCTGGGAAAGTAAGTCGTCGCCAGTTTTTTTATTTTTACCGTAATAATTCTTATGTCAACGTCTTTATTGGACTGCTGTTTTGCAGCCCATTTTTTATTGCGGAAATATCTGCTTCGTTATGGTATACTATATTGATAAAGAAGCATTACTGATCGGGAACGCCATGACTGAAACTTTACGGTATTTATTCTGGATATTGCTGTCGCTGCCTATCTTCGCAATAGGGATATGGCTGTTCCTTAAGCTGTTCAACAACGTCCATGCTAAACTCAAGGCAGAAAAGGACGCTCTTAAGGAGAAGCAGCTTGCCGAGCAGAAGAGGAAAGAATTCGAAGAAAGCTACAGCAGGCGCAGAAGCGGAGGCGGTTATTGATGTCTAAGGGATTATTCATCAGTTTCGAAGGCGGAGACGGAAGCGGAAAGACCACGCAGTTCCGTCTGTTTGCCGAATATTTAAGGAACAGGGGATTTGACGTCGTTACCACCAGAGAACCCGGCGGCACCAGGATCTCCGAAAAGATCAGAGACCTGCTTTTAGATCCTGAATGCACGGAAATGGCTGATACCACGGAAGCCTTCCTGTTTGCAGCCAGCAGGGCGCAGCATGTGGAAGAGCTGATCAGGCCGTCCGTAGATGCCGGAAAGATAGTTCTTTGCGACAGATTTGTTGATTCTTCAATAGTTTATCAGGGCTTCGGAAGAGGACTGGGAGCAAGCGTTAAGGCCATAAATGAGTATGCGGTAGCAGGTCTTTACCCGGACGCAACTTTCCTTCTGGACATCTCCCCGGAGGAGGGCAGAAAAAGAAACGGAAAGACCGGCAAGAACGACAGACTGGAGAAGCAGTCCATGGAGTATCATGCCATGGTCTCCGAAGGATACAGGAAACTGGCTGCGGAGGAACCGGATCGTTTCATAGTGATAGATGCGTCGGCCGGGATCGATGAAGTTGCAGAAAGCATAGTAAAAGCCTTTGAGCAGCGCTATCCGGATCTTAAGCCTCAGCGGAAGTAACATGCAGGAACAGAACAGCAAGATCAAAAACCAGATAAGGTCGTCCCTTAAGCGGGGAAAGCTTGTCCATGCATATGCCTTTACCGGGGGCACTGCGCAGGAGCGCACGGAGATCGGCATGTGGCTGTGCCGGACGTTGTTCTGCGAGGCGGAAGAAAAACCCTGCGGAGAGTGCTTGGCGTGCAGGAAGTTCCTTCACGGCAACCACGAGGATTTCATACTCGTAAATAAGCCGCAGGACAGGGAATCCATAGTAAAGGACCAGATACTGGAGCTTACGGACAGGCTGATGCTTAAGCCTTTCGGCAGCAGGTACGCAGTCCTTATCGAAGACGCGCATCTTATGAACGCAGCGGCGCAGAACAAACTGCTCAAGACGCTGGAAGAACCGGCATCGGAAGCAGTGATCGTGCTTCTTTCGGACCGCAGGGAGGCTCTGCTGCCCACGGTTCTGTCCAGGTGCGTGTGCTTCAGCCTTACTCAGGAGACTTCGGCCTTCAGGGAGGAAGCAGCCGCGGGGAAGCTCGCCGGCCTGATAATGTCCGGAGCGGAGTTCTATAAAAAGAAGGCAGTTCTGGAAGACATAATACGAGATAAGGACGATCCCAGAGCAAGGGCGGAGGATCTTCTCAATGCCCTTGAAGCGCGCCTGATGGCGCTTTTAAAGGAAGAAAGTACCGGGAACGGGGAAACGTCCGCCGAGGCCGTTTCGCGGCTCTCAGGGGCTGTTAAGGCCGTTCTGGAGACAAGAAAATACATCAGACAGCTTCACAGCGTGGCGTACACATTAAAACAGCTGTGTCTGCGCGTCTGATACGGAGGACATATGATAAAAGTAGTAGGAGTAAAATTCAGACCGGGCGGGAAAACGTACTATTTCGATCCCGCTGAGATGGACATAGAGCAGGGCGACGATCTTATCGTGGAGACTGCCCGCGGCATAGAATTCGGTCACGCGGTGTTCGGCGTGCGTCTTGTGGAGAACGAAGAAGTGGTGCAGCCGCTTAAGCCTGTCATCCGTAAGGCAACGGACGAGGACCGCAGGGAACACGAGGAGATCCAGAAAAAGCACGATTCCGCTCTTAAGCTCTGCGAGGAAAAGATCGCGGCACGCGGTCTGGACATGAAGCTCGTGGACGTGGAGTATACCTTCGACAATTCCAAGGTAATATTCTACTTTACCTCGGATGGAAGAGTGGACTTCCGTGAGCTGGTAAAGGATCTGGCTTCCGCTTTCAGGATGCGCATAGAGCTCCGCCAGATAGGCGTACGCGACGAGACCAAGATGATGGGCGGCATAGGCCCCTGCGGAAGAGAACTGTGCTGCCACAGTTTCCTGGACGATTTTGAGACCGTATCCATAAAGATGGCAAAGACCCAGAACCTTTCGCTCAACCCCACCAAGATCTCAGGAATGTGCGGAAGACTGATGTGCTGCCTGCAGTACGAGAACGACACATATCTGGAGCTTCGCAAAGGCATGCCTCAGCCCGGAGATTATCTGGATACTCCGGACGGCAAAGCCGTAGTGGAAGACGTAAGCATACTCCAGAACAGGATCAGGACCAGGCTGGTGCTGGAAGAGGGCACGGCAGAAAAACCGGAAAAGCTCTCCTCCGAGTACTACATCTACAAAAAAGAGGAGATCAGCAAGGACATCAAGAAAAAACAAGGCCGTAAGCCGGACGGATCAAGGTCCAGAAACAAGGAAGCGGATGCTTCATTAAAGGATCTTGCGGCTCTGGAGGACTAGAGTTTGAGCATAAGGGTCGACGAGATCGGATTCGGCGGGATGAAGCTTCTGCAGGACACGGACGCGTTCTGTTACGGCGTTGATTCCGTGCTGGCCGCGGACATGTGCAGGGTAAAGCACTCGGACAGAGTGCTGGATCTTTGCTGCGGCAACGGTGCCATATCCATGATAGTCTGCGCGATCTATGCTCCGGAGCATGTCACCGGTATCGAGATCCTTAATGACGCCGCGGATCTGGCAAAACAGAGCGCCCGGCTGAACGGACTGTCGGAAAAGACGGATTTCATCTGCGGCGACGCGGCGCAAATAGAAAAGTACGTAAAAGCGGCATCTTTCGACGCGGTGGTCTGCAATCCTCCGTATTTCGAAAGAGGACGGGGTGTAAGCTGCGATGCATCCGTAAAGGAGTCGGCAAGGCACGAACGCAGCGCAGGGCTGGAGGATTTCTTCCGGGCAGCGGCGTACGCGCTAAGGACCGGAGGCAGCTTTTATCTGGTGCACCGGCCTCAGAGGCTGGCGGACATAATGGAATGCGCAAGGAAGACCGGGCTGGAACCAAAGCAGCTGAGGATGGTCAGTCCGCACGAAGGCGACGCGCCAAATCTTCTTCTGCTTAAATGCGTAAAGGGCGGAGGCACGGAGCTGAAGGTGCTGCCGTCGCTTGCCGTAAGGAACCGGGACGGAAGCTTTACGGAAGAGATAGACAGGATATATCGGAGGAAATAAAAAAACAGGCCGCAGGGCCTGCTTTTTTAGATTGTATGATCACTTTTTCTTATCATCTTTGCTTCTGAGCAGCGTTACGAATCCGGTCATTGCGTTTACGAAGCTTGTTGCCGCTCTGACCGGTCCGCGGTTCTCGTCCGTGGCCTGCTTAATGCCTGCCAGAGCTGCGCCTGCTTTAACTACTACGTTCTTTCCGGCGCTGGAGATGGTCTCGACATCTCCGATTATTCCATCCACGTGCTCCATGGTGCTGGGCAGGGTCTTGAGAGCCTTTATGATCTTAATTAAAAGTACGATAAGTACTATTACTGCAATGATCGCAACGACCAGCAGTATTGTCCTGAGCAAGCTGTCGAGTGTTATTGTTACTGTCATGTCTGCACCTCCGATCAAATCTAATTATGCAATAATCCGAGTGTTTTTACAAGCGCATTTTGACATTGAAAAGCCTTATGATATAATATATACACTATGGCTAAATACATTGTTGAAAATTCAGGCCCGCTTCACGGCGAGGTCGAGATAAGCGGCGCAAAGAACGCCGCGCTTCCGATACTTGCGGCTACCGTTCTTACGGACGGAGTCTGCGAGATCAACGAGGTCCCCAGACTCAAGGACATAGATGTCATGTGCCGCATCCTTCGCAGTCTCGGCGCAAAGGTCGAAGAGAACTGGGATGAACACACCGTCACAGTGGACGGAAGCGGAATAAACGTTTCCGAAGTTCCTTACGATCTGGTAAAGCTCATGAGAGCATCCATATTCGTAATGGGTCCTCTGCTTGCAAGGCTAGGTAAGGCTACCATCGCCCAGCCGGGAGGCTGCGCAATAGGCAACCGCCCGATAGATCTTCACGCCAAGGGATTAAGGACTCTGGGCGCAAGGGTGATGATCAGCGAAGGCATGGTATACGCAGCCGCGGACAAGCTCACCGGTGCGCTGGTATATCTGGATTTCCCGAGCGTAGGCGCTACGGAAAACATAATGATGGCCGCCGCGGTCGCGGACGGTATCACGATCATAGAGAACGCAGCCGAGGAGCCGGAGATCGTAGACCTTGCTTCCTTCCTTAACAGGATGGGAGCTAAGATAAAAGGCGCAGGTACCGATACTATTAGGATAGAAGGCGTAGAAAAGCTGCACGGCGCAAGGCATGCCGTCATTCCGTACAGGATAGAGACAGGCACGTTCATGGTTGCTGCCGCCATAACAAGAGGCAACGTTCTTATAAAGAACTGCCTGCCGGATCACGTAAGGCCGGTGATAGCCGAGCTCATCGAGTGCGGAGCGGTCATCCAGGACGAGATGGAAGGCATGCGCGTAAGAGGCGACATCAACAGGCTCGTTGCCACGGACATAAAGACTCTGCCTTATCCGGGGTTCCCCACGGACATGCAGGCTCCGTTCATGGCGCTTCTTACCACCGTATCCGGATCCAGCACGGTAATAGAGACCGTATTCGAGAACCGTTTCATGCACGCTCAGGAACTCTCAAAGATGGGCGCCAACATCCGCGTGGACGGAAGAGTTGCCAGCATTCCGGGAGACAAGTGTCCTCTGGAGGGTGCTCAGGTAGTCTCAACGGACCTCAGGGCCGGCGCCGCGCTGGTGCTCGCAGGCCTTGTAGCCAAGGGAACTACAGAGGTCTCGCAGATCTACCACGTTGAGCGCGGCTACGAGAACTTCGTGGAGAAGATGTCCAAACTGGGCGCTAAGATAAGACTGGTGGAAGATTGAACGGCGGTCTAAACAGAAATCAGATAAAATATATCGTAATACTTGCCATGCTTGTGGACCACATAGCATGGCTTTTTGTCTATACCTACTCCGTGCAGGGCGAGCTGATGCACTTTTTCGGAAGGCTTACAGGTCCTACCATGGCGGTCTTCATAGCAGAAGGGTACAGGTATACCAAGAACGTTAAGCATTACCTTGCCCGTCTGGGGGTGTTCGCCATAATTTCCTGGCCGTGCTTTTCCCTCATGGAGACAGGCAGGATACTGCCGCTGTTTAGCGTAATCTATACATACTTCCTTGCTCTTGTGGCGCTTATTGTATGGGACAGCAAGACGCACATAGTAGTGCGCTTAGTAATAATAGGCGGGTTGATATACCTTTCCAAATGGGGCGACTGGCCGTACATGGGCATCCTTTTCGCGCTTGCCGCTCACATCTGGCACGACAACAAGACGGTGCGCTGGTCCGTACACACGCTGATATGCCTTGTATTTCTGTTCATAGAAACGAGTAAGGCTCTGAGCTACGGGTGGCCATGGTGGACACAGATGTTCCAGGCCGGCACGCTTATGGTGGCGCCCATGATGCTCTATCTGTACAACGGGGAGTCCGGCAGCAAGGCGCCGTTCCACAAATGGTTCTTCTACGTGTTCTATCCGCTGCACATGCTTGTGCTGTGGTATCTGCGGTTCGTGCTGTTCAGGTAGGTCGGTGAGGGCATGAAAGATCTTCTTGTCACAAGTATTCTTCTCGGCATAGGGCTGGCCATGGATGCGTTCAGTGTTTCGCTTGCGAGCGGGCTTAGGGAGCCAGACATGAGCGCCGGACGGTCGATCACCATCTCCGGAACTTTCGGAGCGTTCCAGTTCGCGATGCCGCTTATTGGCTGGGTATGTGTGCATACCATTGCAAGCTGGTTCGGATGGTTCGAGAAGCTGGTCCCCTGGATAGCGCTCGCTTTGCTGGGCTTCATAGGCGTAAAGATGATAATAGAGGGCTTTAAGGGCGGCGA
>JAFWVZ010000102.1 GCA_017523605.1 Bacillota bacterium
CGAAGTCTGCGGCGGAAAGCGCTACAACCGCGAGACCCTGGAGGTAAAGTACAAGGGGAAGAACATATACGACGTCCTGGAGATGAGCGTGGACGAGGCGCTGGACTTCTTCGCCAGCCAGCCGGCCATAAACCGCTACATAGAAACGCTCCATCAGGTGGGTCTGGGCTACATCAAACTGGGGCAGCCCAGCACGCAGCTTTCCGGAGGAGAGGCGCAGCGCATAAAGCTTGCGTCGGAACTCTCCAAGCGCAGCACCGGCAGGACGCTCTACATACTGGACGAGCCAACTACGGGTCTTCATTTCGCGGACGTGGACAAGCTTGTGGACGTGCTGCAGAAGCTCGTGGACGCGGGCAACACCGTGCTTGTAATAGAGCACAACCTGGACGTAATAAAATGCGCGGACCACATAATAGACCTTGGTCCGGACGGAGGAGAGCGCGGCGGCACCATTATAGCCGAGGGCACTCCGGAGCAGGTAGCGCAGGTCGAAAAGTCTTACACCGGTCAGTATCTGAAAAAGATCCTAAATAAATAAATCTGTCAGCTTCGGAGGGAAAAGCCATGACCGAGAAAACGTTTTTAAGCAAGGACGGGAAGAGCACCATCCACTATTACGTATGGGAGCCTGCGGGCGAGCCCGCCGCCATTCTCCAGATAACCCACGGAATGGCGGAACACATGCTCAGGTACGAGCCGTTCGCGGAGTATCTTAACAGCTTCGGCATCCTGGTCTGCGGACACGACCACATAGGCCACGGACGCAGCGCGGCGCCGGAGGACTGGGGCTATTTCGGCGAGCGCGACGGCTGGAAGATATTCGTCCAGGACGTTGAGCAGCTCCACCAGATCATGAAGGTACAGTACATGGATACCCCGTACTTCATAATGGGTCACTCCATGGGATCCTTCGTTGCAAGAGCTTGGCTGGCAATGTACGGAACCGGCGTGGACGGAGCTATTATAATGGGTACCGCCGGAGCCAATCCCGCGCTGGGCGCTGCAAAGTTCCTGGTAAAGACCATAAGGAATTCCAAGGGCAGCAGACACATAAGCAAGCTCATAACCAATCTGGCGTTCGGTTCCTACAACAAGAGGATAAAGCCTGCCAGGACTCCTTACGACTGGCTTACAAGAGACGGCGAGATAGTGGATAAGTACAACGCGGACCCGGCCTGCGGATTTACCTTTACCGCCGCCGGATACGCGGATCTGTTCAACCTTATCGGATACATAAGCACGGAAAACTGGTACAAGCTTGTTCCCAAGAGCCTGCCCATACTTCTGGTAGCAGGCGCGGAAGACCCCGTAGGCGCTTACGGAGCAGGTCCGGCTGAAGTTGCCGAGGGACTGGAGAACGCGGGCTGCAAGGACGTTTCGCTCATCCTTTACGAAGGCATGCGCCACGAGATACTCAACGAGTTCGGCAAGGAAGCCGTCTACGAGGATCTTAAGAGATTCATCCTGGGCGAGGAAGCGCTGGGCGCGGACGAAGAAGAGGATGAGCCTGCAGAAGCGGTTGCCGAGACCGTGGAGGAAGCCGCAGAAGCGGTTGCCGACATTGCAGAAAAGAAGCATTTCGACGCTGATCCTGAGGATAGAAGGCCTGCGGCGGAAAAGGCGATGGACGATGCCGCGCAGCTTGATCACTCTTCTCCGGACATCAGCGGTGTTGAAAAGGCCGATGTGCCTCACAAGGGAATAAGAGGATTCGGATCCGAATTCAGCGAGGAACCTGCCGAAGATGCAGGTTCCAACGACGGCGAACTTAAGCTCAAGGCTGCGTTAAAGGATCTTATGGAAGAGCCTGCACTGGAAGTCGACGCTCCGGCTCAGGATAACAGACCTGCAAACGAGAAGGCGATGGATGCTGCTTCGGACTATCCTGATGCACCGGACCTTTCCGGCGTGGATAAGCAGGACGTACCGCACCGCGGCATCAGAAACGTATACGAGACTGTGGACGGACTGGCAGAAGGCGCTGCCGAAGCTGCTGAGACCGTTAAGGAAGAAGTCCGTAAGATCAGCGAGCAGGCCGAGGACCTGGCAGCAAAGTATAATGGTTAAGCTCGGCAACTCCTGGGACGAAATACTTAAGGACGAGTTCAGCAAGGACTACTATCTTAAGCTGCGCGAATTCCTTAAGGAAGAATATTCCACGCGGACCATATACCCGGACATGCACAACATCTTCAACGCGCTTAAAAAGGCGTCGTACGAGGACGTTAAAGTGGTGATACTGGGCCAGGATCCCTACCACGAACCGGGTCAGGCCCAGGGGCTGTGCTTTTCGGTACCGGACGGTTTCCCGCTGCCGCCTTCGCTCAAGAACATCTATCAGGAGCTCGCGGACGACCTTCGCGTGGTAAGGCGTTCCGGCAACCTGGAGGACTGGGCGGAGCAGGGCGTGCTGCTTTTAAACGCGGTGCTTACCGTTAGGCGCGGCCAAGCAGGATCGCACGCCGGCAAAGGCTGGGAGATCTTTACGGACCGTGTAATAGAACTTCTCAACGAGCGCTCGGATCCTGTTGTGTTCCTGCTCTGGGGAGGCTACGCCAGGAAGAAAAAAGCCCTTGTAACCAACCCCCGTCACTATGTGCTGGAGGCTGCTCATCCAAGCCCTCTGTCCGCCTACAACGGCTGGTTCGGATGCAGGCATTTCTCCCGCACGAACGGCATTCTGGAAAGCCTCGGAAAGGCCCCGATAGACTGGAAAGGACGCGCCTGAAGACTTCTGAAATTTGTTGAATAAATCAAATGTAACACCTGCGGAACGTTCGCTGATTGCCGAATGTTCCGCACTTTTTTTGTGAAATCTTTGGGCACTTTGCTGAATAAACTTTCACTTGAAATCTCAATGGTTTATAATATATCCGTAAGATTTTTCGGAGGCGTCATGCAGGAATTAAAGGACAGGATCTTAAAGGACGGAAGGTGCCTTGGAACAGACATTCTTAAGGTGGATTCCTTCCTCAACCACCAGATAGACGTAGGGCTTACGGCCCGCATGGGACAGGAATTCGCAAGGCTCTTCGCGGGGCTTGGGATCAATAAGGTCCTTACCATAGAGACCTCCGGAATACCTGCTGCGTACGCGGCGGCGCATGCCATGGGAGACCTTCCTCTGGTGTTCGCCAAGAAGACTTCCCCCTCCACCATGGTGGACGGCGTATACAGCGCCCCGGTAAAGTCCTTTACCAAAGGCACGGTAAGCAACGTAATAGTTTCCAGGCGCTACATAGGACCCGGCGACGTGGTCCTTCTGATAGACGATTTCCTGGCTCACGGCGAGGCGGCCGGCGGTCTTTACGAGATCTGCAGGCAGGCAGGCGCGCAGTGCGCGGGTCTGGGCGCGGTAATAGAAAAGAAGTACCAGGGCGGTGCGGAGAAGCTCCGCGAAAAAGGCCTTAAGGTAGAGTCTCTTGCGGTCATAACGTCCCTTAAGGACGGTAAGATAGAATTTGAATAAAGATCCTGAAAGAAGAAAAGGAGAAACAGTAAAATGAAAAAGATCATCGCTGTTATTCTGGCGCTCGTACTGGTCCTCGGACTTGCTGCATGCGGAACGCCGGCTAACAACACCCCGGCCAACAACACCACTCCGGCTAACAATACTACTCCGGAACCGCAGGCTAAGACCTACAACGTAGGCATGGTCTGCATAGGCGACGACAACGCCGCTTACGACAGAAACTTCTACATGGCAGCCGATGCCGCCAAGGCCGAGCTCGCCAAGAAGGGCATCAACATCGAGTGGCAGTACACCTACAACCACCCGGCAGGAAAGGACGTTGCCGATGACTGCGAAAAGCTGGCAGGCGACCTTAACTGCGTAGCAGTATTCCTTAACTCCTACGGCCAGGAAGACGCGATGCTTCCCATAGCCAAGGATTATCCCAACACCGTATTCGTGGGAATGACCAACGAAGGTTCCATGAGGGACGATCTTGACAACACCGTAAACTCCTTCCCCAGCATATTCGAAGCCAGATATCTGGCAGGCGTTGCCGCAGGATGCAAGCTCAACGAGCTCATCGAGAACGGCACCATCAAGGCTGAACAGGCTGTCATCGGTTACGTAGGCGCCTACACCTTCGCCGAAGTAGTTTCCGGCTACACCTCCTTCTATCTTGGAGCAAAGAGCGTTTGCCCCTCCGCTACCATGATAGTTAAGTTCATCGGCTCCTGGGGCGATCCTCAGATGGAAGCTACCACCGCTCAGGACCTTATCGATAACGGCGCCGTGCTGATCTCCCAGCATTCCGACTCCACCACTCCGGCTACCACCGCTCAGGCCAACAAGATAAAGGGATCCGACGTTCCCGTAGCTCACGTAGGATACAACATCGACATGAGCGACGTTGCTCCGGAAAGCTCCATCATCTCCTCCAGAATAGACTGGACCAACTACATGGTCTACGTCATCGAGAAGGCTGTAAAGGGCGAGAAGGTAGACAAGGACTACACCGGTCACGGACTTAAGGACGGAGACGTTAAGCTTACCGCTCTCAACGAAAAGGTAGCCGCCAAGGGCACCGCGGAAGCTATAAAGGCAGCCGAGGACGAGATCAAGTCCGGCAAGCTCCAGGTATTCGACGTTACCAAGTTCACCATCGGCGGAAAGACCGCAGAGCACGCTCTTGTGGACATGACCGGCGACTTCGTGGGCGACGAGGGATTCGACGCCATCTTCGACGGTTACTATCACGAGTCCTACTTCAAGTCCGCTCCGGCATTCGACCTCAGGATCGACGGAATAACCCTCCTCAACGAGGCTTACTAATTACATTCCGGCGCAATTTACCGCGACTGATGCAGATTAGTGTGATATAATAAGACGAAAGGGGACAGCTTGCGCGCCGCCCCCTTTCGCCGTATTCGGGCCGGGATCACGATCCGGGCCTGCCCGATTTCCTCTTTTAACCAGGAGACAGCAATGGATAAAGTACATGCTGTGGAGCTTAAAGGTGTTACCAAAAGCTTCGGCAGCAACATGGCAAACAAGAGCATCGACCTTTTCGTGGACAAAGGGGAGATAATGGCTCTGCTGGGCGAGAACGGCTCCGGCAAGACCACCCTTATGAACATCCTCGCCGGCATTTATCTTCCGGACGAGGGCCGCATCTTCGTGGACGGAAAGGAAGTAACGATACGTTCTCCCAAGGACGCGTTCGACAACCGCATAGGCATGATACACCAGCACTTTAAGCTGGTGGATGTGTTTACCGCGGCGGAGAACATAGTGCTGGGTCTGGAAGGCACAGGCAAGCTGGATCTAAAGGCTGCGTCCTCCAAGGTGAGGGAGATAAGCAGAAAGTACGGTTTCGACATAGACCCGGACAAGAAGATATACGAAATGTCCGTGTCCGAAAAGCAGACCGTAGAGATAATAAAGGTGCTGTACCGCGGGGCGGACATCCTGATACTGGACGAGCCCACGGCGGTGCTTACGCCTCAGGAGATAGAAAAACTCTTTGCCGTAATGCGGGCCATGAGACGCGACGGCAAGTCGATCATAATAATAACGCATAAGCTCAACGAGGTAATGGCGGTGTCGGACGTCGTGGCGGTTCTCCGCAAGGGCGAGCACATAGGCACTGTCCGCACTTCGGAGACCAGCCCCCAGGCTCTTACGGAGATGATGGTGGGCCGCAAGGTTGAGCTTAACATAGGACGCAAGGATCCTGTCGATCCCAAACCTCGCCTTACCATAGCGGGCCTTACGGTGCGCGACGGCGAGGGCGTAAAGAAGCTGGACGACGTAGGATTCATAGCCTTCGGCGGCGAGATACTTGGAATAGCAGGCATAGCCGGCAGCGGCCAGAAAGAATTGCTGGAGGCGGTCGCCGGTCTTCGCAAGATAGAGAGCGGCTCCATAATCTACACTCCGGAGGGCAAAGCTCCGGCGGAGCTCGTGGGAAAGACCCCGATGGAGATAAAGGACGCCGGCGTGGCTCTGGCCTTCGTTCCGGA
>JAFWVZ010000009.1 GCA_017523605.1 Bacillota bacterium
GAAGACCGCTGCATTGCCTGCCGGGTGTGCGAAAGGCAGTGCTCCAACGAGGTGCATCATTTCAGTGACGCGCGCGGAAAGATGGTAAGCGACGAGACGAAATGCGTCAACTGCCAGCGCTGCGTAGCGCTCTGTCCCACAAGGGCTCTTAAGATCGTAAAGAGCGACTGCGTGCTCCGCGAGAACGCGAACTGGCAGAACGACACCATAAGAGAGATCTACAAGCAGGCGTCAAGCGGCGGCGTGCTGCTTTCGTCCATGGGAAATCCCAAGCCGCTTCCGGTCTACTGGGACAGGATACTCATAAACGCTTCGCAGGTCACGAATCCTTCCATAGATCCGCTCCGTGAGCCTATGGAGACCCGGGTCTCGCTGGGTAAGAAGCCCGAAAAGATACAGCGCGGTCCGGACGGAAAGATAGTAAGAGACCTTCCGCCGCAGATAAGCCTTTCCATGCCAGTGATGTTTTCTGCGATGAGCTACGGATCCCTGAGCTACAACGCTCACGCGTCGCTGGCAAAAGCCGCTACCGAGATGGGCATACTTTACAACACCGGCGAAGGCGGCCTGCACGAGGACTTCTACCAGTACGGTCCCAACACGATAGTCCAAGTGGCCAGCGGCAGGTTCGGCGTCCACGAGGATTATCTGGAAGCCGGAGCTGCCATAGAGATAAAGATGGGGCAGGGCGCCAAGCCCGGAATAGGCGGTCACCTTCCCGGCGCGAAGATCGTCGGCGACGTTTCGCGTACAAGAATGATACCCGAAGGATCGGATGCCATCTCTCCGGCTCCGCACCACGACATCTATTCCATAGAAGATCTGAGGCAGCTGGTCTTCTCGCTTAAGGAAGCGACGGAATACCGCAAGCCCGTAATAGTCAAGGTTGCAGCGGTGCACAACATAGCTGCCATAGCAAGCGGCATAGCCAGAAGCGGCGCGGACATAATAGCCATCGATGGCTTCAGGGGCGGTACAGGAGCTGCGCCCACGCGCATACGCGACAACGTCGGCATTCCTATTGAGCTGGCGCTTGCCGCAGTGGACCAGAGACTGCGCGACGAAGGCATAAGGAACAACGTATCGCTGGTCGCCGGAGGTTCCATCAGGAGTGCTTCAGACGTGGTAAAGGCCGTGGCCCTTGGAGCCGACGCCTGCTACATTGCTACCGCTGCGCTTCTGGCGATGGGCTGCCACCTTTGCCGCACCTGCCAGACAGGACGCTGCAACTGGGGCATAGCCACTCAACGTCCGGACCTTGTAAAAAGGCTCAATCCTGAGATAGGAAGCGAGCGTCTGGTAAACCTGCTTACCGCATGGCGCCACGAGATAATGGAGCTTATGGGCGGCATGGGCATCAACTCCATAGAAGCCCTTAGAGGAAACCGCCTGATGCTGCGCGGTGTGGGAATGGATCAGAAGGAACTGGATATTCTCGGAATAATGCACGCGGGAGAGTGATCTTATGAAAAGAGTATATGTAAACGAAGAATGGTGTCTGGGCTGCCACCTCTGCGAGTACAACTGCGCATTCGCGAACTCCGGCATGCAGGACATGGCGCTGGCGCTCAAAGGCAAACCCATATACCCGCGCATCCACATAGAGGAAGGCGAAAAGATAAGCTACGCGGTATCGTGCAGGCACTGCGAGGACCCGATATGCGTAAGAAGTTGCATAGCCGGAGCCATCTCCAAGGAAGGCGGAGTAGTAAAGATAGACAGGGACAAATGCGTAAGCTGTTTCACCTGCATACTGGTCTGCCCGTACGGAGCGCTGGCTCCCGGCGAAGACGGCGTAATGCAGAAATGCGAGCTCTGCCTTCAGAACAGCTGCGGCGAGCCGGCCTGCGTAAAGGGCTGCCCCAACAGGGCCATCGTTTATGAGGAACGAGGTGAGGAAGCATGAGACGCTACGTAATAATCGGAAACGGCATAGCTGCCGTCAACTGCATAGAAGGAATACGAAGCGTCGATGCGGAAGGGCGTATCACCGTAATATCCGCAGAGAAGCACCCTGCGTACTGCAGGCCGCTGATCTCGTATCTTCTGGAAGACAGGACGGACCAAAAGCGCATGCGGTACAGAGATCCGGGATTCTACGACCGCATGGGCTGCGAAATGCTGTACGGCAGGAAAGCGGTCCGCATAGATAAGGAGGACAAGAAGGTGGAGCTGTACGACGGAACTCTTCAGCCCTACGATGTTCTGTGCGTCGCGGCAGGGTCGTATCCGTTCGTTCCGCGCCTTAACGGTCTGGATGCAGTAGAGAAAAAGTTCTCTTTCACTACTCTGGACGATGCTTTGGCTCTGGAGCAAGCGGCAGACAAAGACTCCAAAGTCCTGATAGTAGGAGCCGGCATGATAGGTCTTAAGTGCGCCGAATGCCTTGCTGAAAGAGTGTCTGAGATAACGGTCTGCGATCTTGCGGACCATGTGCTGCCCACGTTCCTGGACTTTGAATGCGCGTCGTATGTTCAGAAGAGGCTTGAGGATCACGGAATACGATTTGCCTTAGGCGACAGTGTGGAACACTTCGGAAAAGATCCATCTTCGGGAAAACCCGA
>JAFWVZ010000103.1 GCA_017523605.1 Bacillota bacterium
AACGGTCCATTTTCCTTCCGGCAGCCAGTCGAACTCCATGTAGACGCTGCTTAGACCGTCCTTGCAGGAGAGAGTCACATGATTGCCGGTCAGTGCTTTTGCGTAGGTCCCGTAGTATCCGTCCGTTAATATGCTCTCTTTAAACTCTCCGCCTATGAAGTCCCCTCCGGCGGTCTCGCTCCTGTCTTCAAAACCCTCCGCGGACATGGCAACGGAGCTGTCCCATCTGTCCTCCTCGGGGACCCACAGGGCGAAACCGCGGTCCAGCTTGTCTTCGATCCTTGTGCTTCTGTCCATGTCCCCGGGGGCGGCAAACGCAAAGCAAAAAGCCGCGAGCGCGGCCAGCATGGCTGCGGAAAGGATGATAGCTGTTCTCTTTATGATCGTCTTTGATATCATTTGAGTTTATTGCCTTAAAATATTGTTGTCCGATAATATATTAAAATATACCATCCAACCTTAAAAATCAACGCCGGGACATATTACCGGCAGCCTTTAGGACTGCATTTGGGACTTGAAGACGGCGCCGGGTTGCTATATTCTAACTATATTACGAATATTAGTTACAGGCGGCATTTAAATGAAACTTAACGAAGCGCGTCCCGGCAGCAGGGCAAAGGTAATAAGCGTAGGCGGAACAGGAGCTCTAAGACAGCATTTCCTGGACATGGGAGTCATCCCCGGAGCGGAGCTCAGCGTTGTAAAATACGCTCCTATGGGAGATCCCGTGGAGCTTCTGATACACGGTTATTCTCTTACCCTAAGGCTGGCGGACTGCGAAAAGATAGAGATAGAAGCGCTT
Source organism: Bacillota bacterium (assembly GCA_017523605.1). Classification (GTDB taxonomy): domain Bacteria; phylum Bacillota; class Clostridia; order Peptostreptococcales; family Anaerovoracaceae; genus RUG13409. Next base: position 803 of record JAFWVZ010000103.1, read on the forward strand.
CCGGACAAGGATCCGGACGGAAATAAAGAAGATAATACATCCGAGGGCAGAAAGAGCGGCAAATCCTCCGCTTCCAGTCACCCCGGTCTGGGCGAAGGCGGTAAGTTCCACCCCAAGGGCAGCGGAGATCCTCTCCCGGACGGCACTTTGCTTACCTTTGCTCTTGTGGGCAACCAGAACAGCGGAAAGACTACGCTTTTCAACAAGCTTACCGGATCCAACCAGCACGTAGGGAACTTCCCGGGAGTAACCGTGGACCGCAAGGACGGACGCATAATAGGCCACGAAAACACGCTTATAACGGATCTTCCCGGCATTTATTCCATGTCCCCGTTCTCCAGCGAGGAACTTGTATCCAGGGATTTCGTCCTTAAGGAAAAGCCCAAGGCGATAATAAACATCGTGGACGCCACCAACATAGAGCGAAACCTGTATCTTACAATGCAGCTGCTGGAGATGGGCATACCCGTGGTAGTGGCTCTGAACATGATGGACGAGCTTACCGCGAACGGCGGCAGCATAGACGTAAACGGCATGGAAGCGATGCTGGGCGTTCCGGTGGTTCCGATAGCGGCAGTAAAGAATCAGGGCGTAGCCGAGCTTGTGGACCATGCCATACACATAGCGCACTATCAGGAAAAACCGCTTAAGCAGGACTTCTGCGACGAGAGCGACCACGGCGGAGCTGTGCACAGATGCCTGCACGCCATAATACACCTTATTCGCGACCACGCGGAGGCAGCCGGCATCCCGGTGCGCTTTGCCGCAAGCAAGGTAATAGAAGGCGACGAGCTTATAATCTCGCAGCTGGGTCTGGACGAAAACGAAAAAGAACTGATGGAACACATAGTCCTTCAGATGGAGAACGAGCGCGGACTGGACAGAAGCGCCGCCATCGCGGACATGCGTTTCGTGTACATAAAGAAAGTCTGCGAAGCGACCGTAAAGAAGCCCGGAGTAAGCAAAGAGCGTGTCCGCAGCGAAAGACTGGACCGCATCCTTACCGGAAAGTACACCGCGATCCCCGCGTTCATAGTGATAATGGCCGTAGTATTCTGGATTACATTCAACCTGGTGGGTCCGTGGCTCCAGGATCTTCTGGCGTCGGGGATAGATCAGCTTACCGAAGCAGCGGACGCTGCGCTTACGTCTGCAGGAGTAAACGAGGTCATCCACGGTCTGCTGATCAAGGGCATATTCGCCGGCGTGGGCAGTGTTTTAAGTTTCATTCCTATTATAGTGATCCTTTTCTTCTTCCTGTCCATACTGGAAGACAGCGGATACATAGCAAGAGTTGCGTTCGTAATGGACAAACTGCTCAGAAGGATAGGTCTTTCCGGACGCAGCATAGTGCCTATGCTCATAGGTTTCGGATGCACGGTTCCGGCTGTAATGTCAACCAGGACCCTGCCCAGCGAGCGCGACCGCCGCATGACCATACTGCTTACACCGTTCATGAGCTGCACTGCAAAGCTTCCGGTGTATGCTTTCTTTGTGAACGCTTTCTTCCCGGCAAGGGGAGGCTTCATAATGGTAGGCCTTTATGTGCTTGGAATAGTTATAGCCGTACTAGCAGCCTGCCTGTACAAGGGCACGCTGTTTAAGGGCGAGCCTGCGCCTTTCGTAATGGAGCTTCCGAATTACCGCATGCCCAGCCCGGGAAACGTTGTAAGGCTGCTTTGGGAAAAGGCCAAGGACTTCCTGCGCAGAGCGTTTACGGTAATACTTATAGCTACCGTAGTCGTTTGGTTCCTTAAGAGCTTCGACTGGCACTTCGCTCTTGTAAGCGATTCCCAGGGGAGCATACTTGCATCCGTAGCGGGAGCCATAGCGCCGATCCTTAAGCCTCTGGGACTCGGAGACTGGCGCATAGCAACATCCCTGATCTGCGGATTCATAGCCAAGGAGAGCGTCGTCTCTACCATGGGCGTGCTGTTCGGCGCGGGCATCAAGACCATCCTTACCAACCTTGCAGCCGCCTGCATGCTGGTCTTCTCGCTGCTCTACACACCCTGCGTAGCAGCCATGGCAGCCATACGCAGAGAGCTCGGCTCCAAGTGGATGATAGGCGTTATCATCTGGCAATGCTTCGTAGCATGGGTCGCAGCATTCATAGTGCACTTGATAGGGACCCTGTTCTGACAGCGATCAATGTAGTTAGTTTTGCTGCCGTTTCAGGCTTCGGTTCATGGGATCCCGTGGTCCCGCAGATGGTATCCCGATGCCGGATGTGAGCTGAAGTCTTTACGTAAGGCGGGACGGTCCGCCTTAGCGCAAGCGGCAAAGATCGATGTCGATCTGCAGCCATCCTTGCGCGTGCGGAAAGGCTGCAGCAAATATCCGACTGCAGCGGGGCCATCGAGGACCTGAACACGGGATAACATGAATAAAGCCTGAATAACGGCATGTAAAAAATTATATTAACTGATAGACAGAGTGATCAATAGACAGAAAGCCTGACAACGACATGAACATCTGGGACATTGTAATAACATTCGCCATAGCCGCCGTCCTGTTCCTTGCGATCAGAGCGGTAGGAAAACGTAAGAAGAGCGGAAACGGATGCGGCTGCGGCTGCGCGGAATGCAGCTCTTCCTGCCCTATGTCTTCCGCCGCTAAGTCCGCGGACGACAAGGATAAAGAGGACTGAGATGCAGACCGTTCTAATAGTTGAAGACGACAGAGCCATAACTCTTTCTCTGGAGGAGTTCCTCTCCGGGGAAGGCTTTGGTATGCAGACTGCGCCGGGCGAAAAGAAAGCTCTGCAGCTGCTGGCTTCCGGCAGACCGGATATCCTTCTTGTGGATCTGGGGCTTGCGGACGGGAGCGGTTTTTCCGTGTGCAGAGCCGCTAAGGCGCTCAAGCTTCCGGTCATATTCCTTACTGCAAAAAGCGACGAAGACAGCGTAGTAAAAGGTCTGGACATGGGCGACGATTACATATCCAAGCCTTTCAGACCAAGAGAGCTTCTGTCCCGCATAAAGAACGTCCTTCGCCATTACGAGGGCGGTTCGTCCGTCGTTTCCATAGGCGGAGGGATAACCGCGGATACAGAAAAAGGTGTTGTATCCAGGAACGGGGAACCTATATCGCTGTCCGCGCTGGAGTACCGTCTTCTTCTGGTTTTCATAGACAACCGCGGCCGGCTGCTTACACGCAATAAACTCCTGGAGGACATCTGGGACATCGCCGGAGATTTCGTTAACGACAACACTCTTACCGTATACATAAAGCGTCTGCGCGAAAAGATAGAGGAAGATCCGCAGGATCCCAAGATAATAAAGACCGTGCGCGGCATAGGTTACAGGATGGACTAGCATGCATATGCTCAGAAACCGCGAGGTGCGCGTACAGCTTACATTATGCATCGTTCTGACCGTAGTCTTTGCGATCGCGGCGTTCTTTGCCGCGGGATGGGCTGCGGTCGTTTTAGTACTGGTGCTTGGAGCCGTCCTTACCGGTGCGGACCTGGCGTTCCTCAGGAAAAGGTACGCAAGGCTTACGGAGATGTCGCGCAGCATAGACCGTGTCCTGCACGGCAAAGAGAGCATTTTCGAGGGCTCCGGCGACGAAGGTGAGCTTGCCATCCTTCAGAGCGAGATCCAGAAGATGACAGTTAAGCTCCGCGAGCAGTCGGACATGCTTCTTTCTGAAAAAGTGCGCCTTACAGACGCCATAGCGGATATGTTCCATCAGATGCGTACGCCGCTTACGTCCATGAACATACAGCTTTCTTTGCTGGAGGCGGAGGATCTGGACTACGAAAAAAGGGTGGAGCTTACCAGAGCCCTTAAGAAGCAGATCGACAGGCTCCAGTGGCTTACGGAGACTCTCCTTAAGATGTCCAAACTGGATGCCGGCACGGTGGAGTTCCAGTCCGTTCCGGTAAAAGTAAGGACGCTTGTAAACAAGGCGGCCGGACCCTTCCTTATTCCTATGGAACTTAAGGGGATGCAGCTGATCGTAAACGTTAAGGACGAGCAGTTTACCGGTGATCTTTCCTGGAGCGCGGAGGCGCTGGGAAATCTTATTAAGAACTGCATGGAGCACACACCGGAGGGCGGAACGATAACTATAGACGCGGAGGAGACAGCGATCTTTACGCGGATCACCGTGGAAGACAGCGGCGCAGGCTTTGATCCCTCGGACATTCCGCATCTTTTCGAGCGCTTCTACCGCGGCAGCAACGCCTCTTCGGAGAGCATAGGCATCGGTCTTGCCCTTTGCCGCGCAATTATAGTCCGGCAGAACGGCACGATCACGGCGGAGAACGCTCCGTCCGGCGGCGCAAGATTCGTCATCAAGTTCTATAAGAGCGTAGTTTAGATCTGTTTCCGGTATCAGAACGGATCAGGCGGCAGATCTGTTAGTACAGACTGTTTACAGAGCATCGTTGAGCGCTTTCGGGATGATCCCGGCAGCGTTTTTTTATTTTTCCGAGCCTGTCACTTTGCTGTCACTCCGGACATTTAAACTGAAATTGCAAAAGGGAATTCATGATATTCGGTCTGCGGCTGTATTCCCGCAGGAAAGGTAAAAAGGCAAGAACATGGAGATACTCAGGATAGAAGGCCTGTCCAAGGTCTACGGCGAAGGAAGCACCCAGGTAAAGGCGCTGGACAACGTGTCGTTCTCGGTGGAGAAGGGCGAGTTCCTGGCGATCATAGGGCCGTCCGGCTCGGGAAAATCAACGCTTCTTCACATTATAGGCGGTGTGGACAAGCCAAGCAGCGGCAAGGTGTTCATGGACGGTCAGGACGTTTACGCCCAGGACGAGGAAGCACTTGCGGTGTTCCGCCGCAGGCAGGTAGGCCTCATCTACCAGTTCTACAACCTTATCCCTGTGCTCAACGTGGTGGAGAACATGAGTCTTCCGGTACTTATGGACGGCCGCGAAGTAGATCAGGACAGGCTGGAGGAACTGCTTGAAACTCTGGGCCTTTCCGACCGCAGGAACAATCTTCCCAACCAGCTCTCCGGCGGACAGCAGCAGAGGGTGTCCATTGGACGAGCTCTTATGAACGCTCCGGCGGTGGTGCTTGCGGACGAGCCCACCGGAAACCTTGACTCCAGAAACAGCCAGGAGATAGTGGAACTGCTTAAGCTTTCCAACAAGAAGTACGGCCAGACGCTCATCATAATAACCCACGACGAAAACATAGCGCTGCAGGCGGACCGCATAATAGCGATAGAAGACGGCCGCATCGTAAGGGACGAGAGGATCAGGGCCTAGCAGATGAACGTTTTTAGGAATTACACCAAAAGATCGCTGAAAGCGAACCGCTCCAGGACTTTTGTAACGATCATAGGCATAGTGCTGTCCATGGCGCTTCTGACTGCAGTAATAGAAGGAGCGTACAGCGGCATACAGTTCCTTATCCGCGGCGAGATAAAGCAGAGCGGAAAGTGGGAAGCCTACTATTACGACCTGCACGAAGACGAGAGGGCGCAGCTGGTCTCCGATCCTGACATAAAGGCAGAGACCTGCTGGCAGATGGTCGGCTGGGCGGAGGTAGGTTCGGGTAACGAGTATAAACCGTATCTGCTGATCGAGTCCGCAGCTGACGACTTTACGGACTTCGTGTCGGTAAACATCACTTCCGGACGCATGCCGGAAAACGGCAGTGAAATACTGATCCCAAACCATCTTTACGCCAACGGAGGGGTGCAATATAAGCTTGGTGACATAATAAAACTTTCTGTCGGAAAGCGTATGTCCGGCGGCAGGGAGCTGCTTCTGTCCGCATCGTATCAGCCGGGCGCGGAATCCATTGAGAATGCAGCAGAAAAGACTTATACCGTGGTCGGATTTTACGATCGCCTGAACAGGGACATAGAGCCGTACGCATGCCCGGGTTACACAGCCATAACAAAGGGCGGCGGCACCGGCAGCTACGGTAGTTTCATAACCGTAAGGAACCTGTCTAAGATATACGATACGCTCCGCGACAAGCATTTCAGCGCGCATGGGGATGGTCCGTACGACAACATTTATTTCCACAACGATCTGATCAACTACAGCGGCACCGTAAGGAGCAGCGGACTGCAGAGGGTGATCTACGGTTTTGCCACCATACTTGTGGTGATGATAGCGTTCGGCTCCGTATCGCTGATATATAATTCGTTCTCGATCTCGCTGTCCGAGCGCACCAAGCAGTTCGGACTGCTCAAATCCATAGGCGCTACCAAGAAGCAGCTGCGCTCTTCGGTAATGCACGAGGCTCTTATCCTGGGCGGCATAGGCATACCTATAGGACTTGTTGTCGGCTGCCTGGGCATAGGCATTACCCTGTACTGCCTGCGCGACGCGTTCGCGGGATTCCTGGGCGTGCGCGGTGTCCAGATGCAGATAGTCCTAAACCCAATAGCCCTTGCGGTATCAGCGCTCGTATGCCTTGCGGTAATACTTGTTTCCGCGTGGATACCGGCGGGCAGGGCGGTGCGCATATCTCCGATCACAGCCATAAGGCAGAACGCGGACACAAAGATAAAGCCCCGCGAGGTAAAGACCGGCAAGCTAACGCAGAAGCTCTTCGGCTTCGAAGGCATGATGGCTTCCAAGAGCTTCAAGCGCAATAAGAAAAG
>JAFWVZ010000104.1 GCA_017523605.1 Bacillota bacterium
AAAGGACGAAAAGGCTGCTCTTATCGCAAAACATCACGAGGAGCGCATGACTGCGGAGGAGAAGGCCGCCAGAGAGGCAGCGGAAAGGGCCGCAAGGCTTAAGGCAGAGCGCGAAGCGCGCGAGCAGGCCGAACGCGAGGCTGCGGAAAAGGCCGCTGCGGAAAGGGCTGCAAGGGAAGCCGCTATCAGAGAAGCTCTGGCCAACATAACAGAAGAGGAAAGGGCGCAGCTCAGGGAAAAATACAGCGCCGTCTCCATGTATCTGGAAAAGAATCTGGATAAATACATAAGCTACGGAATGTGGAACGAGGACAAGAGCGCAAGAGCCGTGGTGCAGGCAATAAATACCGGCATAGACAAGCCGTTCTATACGGAGATGGAGCCCACGGACATGAGCAAGGGCTTCCTCATACTTGTAAATAAATATCATTATCTGGACTCCGGTTATTCTCCGGCGCTCAGCGCTCTGCCGTCAGGCTACGGAAACGGGTATCTGCATCCCACTGCATGCGCCGCATTCGTTCAGATGGTGGATGCCGCAAGGGCGGAGGGCATAAACTTGAGGTCCGTGTCGCCCTACAGAAGCTACAGCACGCAGAATTCGCTGTATAACAGCTATGTGCGCAGCATGGGGCAGAGGGCTGCCGACAGGACATCCGCCAGGCCCGGAAGCTCCGAGCACCAGACCGGTCTGGCCGTGGACATCAACACCGCGGACAGCTCGTCGCATTTCGAGAATACTCCGGAATACGCATGGCTTCTGGAAAACTGCTGGAAATACGGCTTCATAATCCGCTACAGGCAGGGTAAGGAGTACATAACCGGCTACGAGTTCGAGCCCTGGCACTACAGGTATGTGGGCGGTCCCGCTGAAAGCATAATGAAGTCCGGACTTACTTATGAAGAATATTACGCTGTTTACATAGACAAATGATCCTGCTCTTCCCCGGCAGCATCTTCATCGTCCGTTAAGCAGATAGTTCCATCAACTATGTCATACACCATCAGACACGCCGAAAAGGCCGATAAGAACAGGATAATGGAGATCTACGCTTCCGCTCGCAGAAGGATGGCGGAAGGCGGCAATCCGGACCAGTGGGGGAATACTACTCCGGCCGAGTCGCTGGTAGACGCGGATCTTGAAGCCCGCAGGAACTACGTCCTGTGCCGCGGCGGGCAGATCTGCGGCGTATTCGCGCTGTTTACGGATCCGGATCCAACTTATTCGTACATAGAAGGTCCCGGCTGGCTTAATGACAGACCTTACCTTACCATTCACAGGATAGCCCGCGCGGACGGATGCAGCGGCATCTTTGCCGCAGTAATGGACTTCTGCGCCGGATTTAGCATGGACATACGCATAGATACTCACAGAAAAAACCAGCCGATGCTGCACTTGCTGCTCAGCACCGGCTTTAAAGAATGCGGTGTCATTTATCTTCAGAACGGTTCTCCGCGGATAGCGTTCCAGAAGGAGCATATCTAGAAGAACTTTTCTACCTCGTCATCCTCTTTCCACGGAGCAAGGTCTTCCGGCTTCGGACGCTGGCTGGTAAGGCCTCCGTCTATCCTCAGTACCGCTGCATTCATGAAGTTGCCTTCCGACGCGATGAATACTGCCGCTGCCGCAACATCGCGCGGTTTTCCGTCGCGCTGGAGAAGCTGAGCAACGGAGCCCTTGGCATGTACGGACGTCTTTCTGGAAACGTTGCGTCCCGGGGTATCCGTGGAACCCGGGCAGATGGCGTTTGCGCGTATCTTGCCGGGGTACTGCATCGCTATGGATTTGGTCAGCTGGATTATTGCGCCCTTGGTAGCGCCGTAGGCGGCCCTCATGGACAGATCCTGTCCGGCAGGCGAGGACATGTTGATGATGCACGGATCCTTTGCCTTTATTATGATAGGTATCGCGTGCTTGCACATCATGAACGTTCCGTTAAGGTTTATGTCCACAAGCCTCTTCCACTTGGATGTCTCAAGTTCGTGGATCTTCTCGGTCTCCACATTGTAGACGCCGGCGTTGTTCACCAGAATGTCCAGTCCGCCGTAGGTCTTTACGGTAACGTCGTAGACGTTCTTTACCTGATCTTCGTCGGAGATGTCCACATGTACGAACACAGCGTCTCCGCCGGCCGCTTTAAGTTCTTCTACGGTCTGCTTTCCGACCTCGTCGTTCATGTCCGCGACTACCACTTTGGCGCCCTCGCGTACGAAAGCTTCGGCTATGCCTTTGCCAATGCCCATGGCTGCGCCGGTAACGATGGCGACTTTATCTTTTAATCTTTGCATCTTTTTTCTCCAAAAGGCTACAGCGCCTTTATCATTTCGTTTATTATGTCGAAATGTTCTTTCGGCATCATGCTGGCAAAAGCTCTGTAGTGCACTTTATATCCTTTATACTGGTCGAAGATGGCCTGCGCGAAGGCTCGTACCTCATCGTTAGTAGCGCCTTTCGGGGGCTGCACGGTTATGGCGAATTTAAACTTATCGCCGTATTTCTGTACAAGGGGCCACTTTATTCCCATCTCCTGGCCGGACCATGTGTCTATGCCCGCCTTTATGAAGTTGGGGAAGAGTTCGGTAACGTTGCCGCAGGAATGCATGAAGAAGATCATGCCCATGTCGTGGCAGGCGTCGACGACTTTCTTTATGTAGGGCAGGATCATGTTGGTGTGCGTGTCCAGAGACATCATGGCCGCGCGCTGGTTGCCCCAGTCGTCGTGCAGTTCCAGGAACTCTACGTTGAAGTACTTCTTCATCCTTGCGGCGTAGTCTATGTAAAGATCCGCCAGCTTGTCGAAGAGCTCCTTTACGTCGTCTTCCACGTCCGGGTCCACAAGAGCCATCGCGGCGTCCGTAAAGTCCATCAGAGATATCAGTCTTTCGAAGAAGCCTGTAAAGATGGTGGTCTGGATTATCTGGTCTGTCTTAAGATATTCCGCGTTCTTTCTGGCTATGCCTTCCCAGTCCGCGGCGTCCAGATCCGGCCATACGAGCTTTTCGCGCCATTCGCTGACGTCGTCCAGTATGCGTCCTACGCCTATGGCGCCTCTGACTTCATATTCGTACTTCCACTCAACGTTGAACCATCCCTTGCCGCCGAACTTCTCGGGGGGGAAGGGCTCCTGCTGGTTTACGAAGCCTCTTGCTACGTTGTCGTGCAGTTCCTCCGGACGGAATGTCCTTACGTCCCCGGCCATGGGGATCCATTCGTATGGCTCGTCCCTGAAGAATGCCAGATAGTTTTCTCTCGGAGTCATTTGTTCCTCCTTAAATAACGGTCCCCGCAGCAAAACTACGGGGACCGGCAACGGTTATCTTACTTTACGAACAGTATGGAGATGACGAGCCAAATAATGAATTCAACGGGTAAGTTGAAGATGGCGACCTTTGCAAGACCTGCTGTAGCCTTATCCTTTTCGGGTCCGTCAGGAACACCGGACAGGACGTAAGCACCTCCTGCGGATACAGGGCTGATCGAAGTTGCTCCGCCGCCCGCGCATACGGCAGCCATGAGGAGCAGCGGGGAGATCCCGGTAGCAGCTGCGAACGTGGGGATGAGGGGCGCGAAGAACGGAGCAAGCACTACGCCGCTTACGAAGAAGCTCAGCACAGCGTTTACGAGAGCCAGGCAAGGCAGTATCAGGATCTTGGGAACTCCTGCTACAAACTCTCCGAGGACATCAACTACGCCCAGAGCCTGTGCAAGTCCGAACATGGTGCACATACCGGTAACCAGTATGATGGTGTTCCAGGGTACCTTCTTTGCGATTATGTCCTTAAGGTCTCCGAGGTTGAGCAGAGCCAGGATTATAACGCCCAGAGTCCATACGGTCTGGATGCAGAATATTGCGGCCAGTCTCTTTGTGAACGCGGTCGGAATGACTGTCTTGAGGAAGATCGGGATAACGATCAGTATGATGGCTGCTATTATTATCCAGAACGTTTTGCGCTGCTCCGGTGAGAATTCTTCCGGCTTTTCCACATCAACAGAGCCGGTCTGCAGCTCTCTCTTCTTGAATACGCCGTGTTTGGCGCTGGTAACTACCAGAGCGATCAGGTAGACGACGGTGGCGATCGCTACGGTAACGAAGGCCGAGTTCAGAGCCATGTCAGGATCCGAGTACTGGGAGTAGATCGAAACGTTGTTGGCGCCTGCTGCGGTCCAGGGAACGAATCCCCAGCCGCCTGCCGCTGCGTGTACCGCTACCAGGCAGGGGAGCAGGTTGATGTTCATTGCCGCTGCGAACGGATAGACCATACCGGTGATGATAAGGCCGGTGGTTCCGCCGGCGCCGCTGAGGGAGATGACGCTCGCGATCACGAAGAGCACGAAGGGTCCCATCCAGGTCTGGTTGCGGAACTTGTAGACAAGCTTCTTAGCCATGAGGCTGATGGTGCCGTTCAGCTGGCCGAAAGCGTAGAACATGGCCGCGATGACGAACATGTAGAAGTTGCTTGTCGGGAACTTGGCAATAACCTGTGACACAGACATCTTGCAGAAGAACAGGCCGAGTATGAAGGCGAACATGTATGCCCAAATACCCATGTTGACCTTGGTCTTCATGCCAAGGATCACCGCTAGTATTACCGCGATGAAGAACAGAATAAAGTTAAGCATTAGAATTCCTCCTGTGCATACGCACGTTTACAAAATGGATCGATTGCAGGTCGATAATAAAATATAAACAGGATATCTTTGGTCAATGATCCTGTTTAAATTATATCAATCTTTATGTGTTTTGCGGTGTTCAACTAGCGGTCAACCATTTATTCTATTTTGTACAACAGCCCGGAGATCGCTCCCCGGGCTGCCGTGTTTTTTGAGTATTCAGCAACAGATGCTGCTTAAATGGTGTGCTCTGTTCTTTCTATGAGCTCGTTCTGCATTACTCTTCCCAGCGCGTTGAAGTAGGTGCTGTAGCCCGCTACGCGCACGATCAGGTTCTCGTGATCCTGCGGATGGACCTGCGCGTCCTCCAGAGTAGCGCGGTCCGCAACGTTGAACTGGATGTGCTTTCCGCCCGCGGTAAGGAAGGTCTTGATCATCATGCCCAGCTTGTCCAGATCGCTGTCGCTCTTAAGGCTGGAGGGCAGGATCTTCATGTTGAGCAGCATGCCCTGCATCTTGTCGTTGGGTATGGCCAGAACGCTCTGCAGCAGCGACAGCGGACCGTGCTTGTCCGCGCCTCTCATTGCGGAAGCGCCCGCGTCCGCAAGAGGATCTCCGGCGTGGCGTCCTTCCGCGGAAGCGCCTACCTGCTTGCCGCCCGGCCAGTGAGCCGTTATAGACAGCGCGTTCGGGGTGTGGCATCCGCATACGGCGTTGGGCACCTGGTTGCATCCGTCGGCCCACCAGTCGTAGATCATTGCTACGAGGCTGTCTACGTACGGGTCGTTGTTGCCGTACTTCGGAGCCTTAAGGCAGAGCTGGCGGAGCTTTTCGTTCTCTTCGCCCGCCCAGTTTGCCGCCATGGCGTCCGCAAGCTGCTTGAGCGTGCAGACCTTGTCATCGTAGACGACCTTCTTTATTGCAGCCAGGGAGTCGCCCATGTCCACCACGCCTACGGCGTTCAGTCCGAGAGCATTCTCCAGTGTGTAGGTACGGCCGTAGAGGGTCTTGCCTACCTTAAGTCCGTCCTCCATGAATATGGAAGCCAGGACCTCCGGATACATCTCGTCGCGGACGTGCAGCTGTACGTTGTTGTGCTCTCCGCCGAGCTTAAGGATGTGGTCTATCTGTTTGTGGACGTTGTCCAGAAGTTCCTCGAAGGATCCTATCGTGGAAGCATCGCCCAGCTTAAGACCTATGGGCTTATGCTGCATAAGGCATTCGCCGTTGTATAGCGCGTACTCTATTGCAAGAGGCGCTACTATCATCGGGTTTGCCAGGACTCTGGACTTGCCCGGGAGCACTACGTCTATGCAGCCGCCTACCGCGTAGTTGCGGGCTTCTTCCAGAGGAACTCCGCGGTTTACGAGGTAGGTTATGTAGGACTTGTCGCCCAGGAAGGCGGGGAGTCCTATTCCTGTCCTTACAAGCTCCACGGCCTTGTGCATCAGCTCTGCCGGGGTGCCTTCGTGGACTCTTACGGTTATCGTGTGGTGCGGAGTCCTGCATCTGTAAGCGGCCTCCAGGATAAGATAGGACAGCTCGTTTGTAACGTCGTTGCCCTGTTTGTCGGTGCCGCCTATTACGCAGTTGTGCCATTTGGCCATGCCCGCCCACTTCTCGCGCTGGTCCTTACCGGACGTACGGTTGAGCTGCATGTCCTTTACGCGCAGGCATTCAAGAAGCTCTATGGCTTCCTCGTCCGTTAAGCGTCCGGCTTCCTTGTCGGCCTTGTAGTACGGATACAGGTACTGGTCCATGCGGCCGTAAGGAGTTACCGGGCTGGGGTTGAGGATGTCGAATACCAGCCATACGCACTGCAGAGCCTGCCAGAAGGTCTTGGCCGGGTAGGCCGGAACGGTAGCGCAGTTCTCGGAGATCTGAAGAAGTTCCTTCTTGCGCTGCGGATCGGTCTCCTTTTCTGCCATTTCCTTGGCCAGTTTGCTGAAACGCTCGGACAGATGGATTATAGCTTCCATCGTCTTTATTGCGCACTTAAGGAAGTCTACCTTTGCACAGTCGTCGTTGTTGCTTACGATGGTGTTCCTAAGCTCTTCCTTTGCCTCTCTTATGTAGTCCAGCATGCCTCTGGAGAGCAGACCTTCCCAGTCCAGACATACGATGTTGTAAGGTCCTATGCCGAGGCCCGCTTCCGCTCTTCCTGTCCAGCCTATGCCTCTCTTCCAGGGCGGAAGCAGAACGCCCCTTTCCAGGAAGGGCATGGTCTGCTCTTCGTTCATAAGGCTCTCGCAGCGAAGGGTATAGTTGCCGGACTTCCAGTATTCGTTCTGGCGTTCCATCTCAGCTTCTATGCCTGGCTCCACTATGAATCCGGAGCCGTCGTTCTCGTCGCGGAGCGCGTCGATCTCGGATTTCGGCCACAGTCCGGACCAGAAGGTAACTTCCAGTCCCATGGGCTTGCTTGCGGTGTTGCCTACGATAAGCTCTCCGTCTTCTATGAAGATGGTGCACTTATCCAGCAGCTCGCTGAGCACATGGGTCCTTTTGTATATCTCCGGCTGCCCGTTGACTTCCTGGTACGCATCCAGCCATATCTTAGCTTTTTCTATGCAGAGCGGATATTTCTTGATGTGGACCTTAGCCTCCATCTTAGCGACACGATCAGTCATTTTTCGATCGCTCATTTATTCCTCCTATAGCAAAATAATCCCTGACGAATGTTGACACATTATGTCAAGATGTGCAAATCTTGACGCGACCGGGGATCCCTGTTTATAATATTATGACCTGCAAGTTAATTATAAAACAGATCCGCAAGATCATTTTGTACAATTAGCGGACATCTCCTGTATTAAAAGCAGGGATGCGGACGTCAGCATCATGAAGACAGAAGAACTTATAAACTTTTACACCATCTGCGAATACCAGAGCTTCAACAAGGCGGCTTCCGCGCTGTACCTTTCCAGACAGGCTCTGCTCAGGAGCATAGACTCGCTCGAAAACCAGCTTCATAAGAAGCTCTTTTCGCGGAGCTCTACCGGAGTGGAACTTACCGATTTCGGAAAGCTGTTCTACGAAGAAGCCAAACCGGTCCTGGAAGGGCAGAAGAGACTGCTGGCTCTGCCGGAGGAATACGACAGGCGCAGCCGCAATCACTTTACCCTGGGTCTTAGGGGCAGCTTCGGGAGCGCGTACACTATAAGAAAGATAATAGCTGAATACGAAGAATCTCATCCGAACGTATCCATAGAGATACTTTCTCTGGAGAACCACGAGATAGAGCTTATGATACAGCAGGAGAAGGTAGACTTTGCTTATTCCATCCTTCCCGTCACGCTTCCGGGAATAACCGGCGAGATAATGACGGAGATCGAGATGTGCCTTGTGGTCAGCAGGTCCCATCCGTTCGCGAGCGTTGAGAAGGTGACGCCGGACATGCTGGAGGAAAGCAAATACATGGTATGCTCCTTCAGTCACCACACCGCCAGGATATTCAGGAGCTACGCGGCGGAATACGGCAAGGACGTGGACATAGTCTTTACGACTCCGGACCTTAACCTGGTCTATACCACGGCCATGACCGAAGGGCTTGCGGGCGTTACAATAAAACGCGATGCCTGGATGGGCGAGGCCCTGTTCAATGATATAGTAGTAAAGAGCTGCGATCCTCCGCTTAAACTGATCCAGGGACTTATCTATAAGACTAAGAGAAAGTACACGAAAGAGCAGAGGGCGTTCATGGAGTTCTTCAAGAATTCATTCCACAACGCTTACTATGTTACAGCCGGAAAGCCGGAAGGCGGATCGGAATAAAAGAGAATAATAAACAGAAATGATCTTTATAAAACAGAAGACCGCGCCGGATGGTCCCGCCGCGGTCTTCTTTCTTTTATGCTGTCATTTGTTCAGGAGTCGTACGTTGGTTCTTTACAGGGTCTGTTCGGTCCTGCCTATTACCTCGTTCTGCATGGCTCTGTTGAGTGCGGTAAAGTAGGTGCTGTAGCCTGCTATGCGGACCATAAGCTCCTTGTGCTTCTCGGGCTCAACCTGAGCTTCCTTAAGGTCGGATGCGTTTACGATGTTGAACTGCATGTGCTTGCCGCCGTGGGTAAGATATGTCTTTATCATCATCGCGAACTTCTTCTTGTCCTCTTCGGTCTTAAGGCAGGAGGGCGAGAACTTCATGTTAAGAAGAACGCCCTGCAGGTGGTTCTGGTTTACCTTAAGGCAGGAGTTGAGCAGCGCCAGCGGACCGTGAGTATCGGTGCCGCCTTCCGGGGAAACGCCTCCGTCCGCCAGGCAGTCGCCGCTGAACCTTCCGTCCGCGGTAGCGCCTGTCAGCTGTCCGCCCGGCCAGTGGGCCGTTATGGAGATGCATGCAGACATGTGAGTTCCGCCGTAGGGGTTGGGCACGGTCTTCGCGATCTTTTCCCAGTCCTCGTAGAGCCTTCCGAGTATCTCGTCCACGAACGGGTCGTCGTTGCCGTACTTGGGCGCGTCCTTGCAGTCCTTGCGTATGGCTTCGTTTTCTTCGCCCTGCCAGTTCTCCCTCATGCCGCGTATGATCTGTTCCAGAGTGTACTTCTTGTCCACGTAGACCAGTTTCTTTATGGCGGCCAGCTCGTTGGCCAGGTTCACCATTCCTACGCAGCAGAGAGTTACCGCGTTGTCGTAGTACATCTTTCTGTCCAGATAGTTGCGGCCCACCTTTATGGAGTCGTTCATGAAGGTGGATGTTATCGGATCCGGGAACATGTCGTTTATGATGTAGCACTTATTGTTGTTGTGTTCTCCGGTAACCCAGGCCATCCATTTAAGCTCTTCGTAGAGCCTTCCGTACAGATCCTCGAAGTCCTTTACCGTGGTCTCGTCGCCCAGGTCCTTGCCTATGGACATTCCCTTTATGAAATCTTTTCCGTTGTTTATAGCAAATTCCAGTCCCAGCGGAACTACGACCATGGGCTGCGCCATGGTACGCGACTTTCCTGGCAGCTGGACGTCTATGCATCCGCCTATGGTAAAGTCTCTGGCTTCCTCCAGCGATACTCCGCGGTCCAGCATGTACTGCATGTAGGAAGAGTCGGAGATGAACGCCGGCAGCGACAGACCCGCGGCCTGGCATTCCACGGCCTTCATCAGGAGCCTGTCGTCCATCTTGTCGTGTACGCGCAGTGTGATGGTGTGGTGCGGAGTCCTTGCTCTGTAAGCGGCTTCCAGGATCAGGAAGGACAGCTCGTTGGTGGCATCGTTGCCTTGTTTGTCTACGCCGCCTATGATGCAGTTGTGCCACTTCGCAAGTCCGGACCACTTCTGTCTGTGGACTACGGAACCTGTCCTGTTAAGCTCCATGTCCTTTATGCGCAGGAGCTCCAGAAGCTCTATTACTTCCTCGTCGGTTATGCGTCCTGCTTCTATGTCCGCCTTGTAGTACGGGTATAGGTACTGGTCCATGCGGCCGAAGGAACAGGTCATGTTCGGGTTCATGCACAGGAACGCGAACCATACACACTGGATGGCTTCGCGGAAGTTCCTTGCCGGTCTTCCGGGCACCTGATGGCATATCTCCGCTATCTGCAGAAGTTCCTTCTTGCGTACCGGATCCTTTTCTTCCGCGGCTTTTTCTTCCGCAAGCTTTGCGAAGCGCTGCCCCAGGTGGTCCATGGCCTTCATGCAGACTATGGATGCCTTAAGGAACTCTTTCTTCTTCATCTCGTCGAAGGTGTGGCTGATCAGCTCGTCCAGCTCTGCCTGAGCCTCTTCCGCGTATCCCAGCGTTCCTTTCTTAAGGATCTGGTCGTACTCTACGGATATAAGCTGGTAAGGGCCTGTTCCCAGACCGGATTCGCATTTTCCGGACCAGCCTACGCCCGGCTTCCACGGCGGAAGCGCTACACCTTTCTCCAGGAAGGGAACGGTGTATTTTTCGTTGAACAGCGTTTCCATGCGTCTGGAGAAGTTGTGCAGTTTCCAGTACTCATTCTGCTTAAGCATCTCGTCAGCGCAGTCCGGGTCCACCTCGAACATGGAGCCGTCGGTCTCGTTGCGCAGCGCTTCGATCTCTTTTTCGGACCACAGTCCGGACCAGAAGTTGACCTCCATGCCCATGGGCTTGCTCGCGCCGTTTCCGACTATCAGCTCGCCGTCCTGGATGAAGATCGGGAATTCGTGCATCACCTTATCTACCATATGGGCGCGGCGTTCCATCGCCGGAGCGCCTTCGGTCTCCTGATAGGCCTTCAGCCACAGCTTCTGCTTTACGCAGCAGAACGGATAGCGGTCCACGAACAGTTTTTCTTTAAGTGCCTTGACTCTGGGAGTCATCTCTCGGGCAGCCATATGATAACCTCCTTATGCCTGACGCAGTTGGGTATTTGTCGATATTATTTTAACATGCAGCCTGTAAAGCCCGGAAAACGAAAACCGTACATCCAGGCTCCGTTTTATAAACAACTGTAAATTAGGATGGTATTCAGAAAATGAATAATTGTGGTATTATATAAAAGGATCCGGTATCGTTTCGGATCCGGACAAAACAGCACTACAGGAGCGCAGCATGGAAAAGAAATACGTTTTGGCGCTGGATGAAGGCACTTCCAGCGTAAGATGCATACTGTTCGACAGGGCAGGAAACATAATCAGCATGTCCCAGAGGGGATTCAAGCAGATATATCCGAAACCGGGCTGGGTAGAGCACGACGCCACCGAGATCTGGGCAAGGCAGATAGGCGTTGCCCGCGAAGCCATGGAAAAGATAGGCGCCAGAGCGGAGGACATTGCCGGCATAGGCATCACGGACCAGCGCGAGACCACCGTCGTCTGGGATAAGGCCACTGGGCACCCCATATGCAACGCAATCGTATGGCAGTGCAGGCGCACGGCGGAGTACTGCGACAGCCTCGCGGCTGCCGGATGGTCGGACAAGATAAGGGAAAAGACAGGCCTTTTGATAGACGCGTACTTTTCCGGCACCAAGCTGCGCTGGATACTGGAGAACGTGGAAGGCGCAAGGGAAAGGGCGGAGAAGGGCGAGCTGCTTTTCGGCACCATAGACACCTGGCTGATCTGGAAGCTTACCGGCGGCAAGGTCCACGTAACGGACTATTCCAACGCCAGCCGCACCATGATGTTCAACATAAATACGCTCGAGTGGGACGACGAGCTTCTGGAGCTTCTGAACATACCCAAGTGCATGCTTCCCAAGCCCGTACCCAGTTCTTACGTCTACGGCGAGACCGAACCGTCCATATTCGGCGGTCCGATCCCTGTCAGCGGCGCTGCGGGAGACCAGCAGTGCGCTCTGTTCGGACAGACCTGCTTTGCCCCGGGCGAAGTAAAGAATACCTATGGCACCGGCGGCTTCCTGCTCATGAACACCGGCGAGGCGCCCGTAACGTCCAGGAACGGCCTTGTAACTACCATAGCCTGGGGGCTTAACGATAAGGTCACATACGCGCTCGAGGGTTCCATATTCGTTGCCGGCGCCGCCATCCAGTGGCTGCGCGACGAGATGGACTTCTTCGAACATTCCTATCAGGTGAGCGAGCTTGCGTCCAAAGTTCCTGATACCGGCGGAGTGTTCATGGTGCCTGCTTTCGTTGGCCTCGGAGCTCCCTACTGGGATCCGTACGCCAGAGGCATCATAACCGGAATCACCAGAGGCACCAACAGGGACCACATAGCGCGTGCCGTGCTGGAGTCCATGGCTTACCAGACCTGCGACGTCCTTAAGGCCATGGAACAGGACAGCGGCATAAGCCTTTCCGCTCTTAAGGTGGACGGCGGCGCGTCCGCAAACGACATGCTTATGCAGATCCAGGCGGACATGATAAACAGACCGGTCGTAAGGCCGCTGTGCATAGAGACCACGGCGCTTGGTGCTGCTTATCTGGCAGGCCTCTCCACAGGCTTCTGGCACAGCATGGACGACATTAAACAGAACTGGCAGATAGAAAGAGAGTTCGAAAGCGGGATCAGCGAAGAAGACCGCAGGGCGGCTCTCGAAGGCTGGCACCATGCAGTAAGACAGGCGATGGCTAAATAGCCCGGTCTTAGCACCAAAGATAAGAAACGGCTGCATCTCCGCAACGGAGCATGCAGCCGTTTTTTGTTGCAGAAATATAATATTGTCCTAGTCCGCACGGTAACTGCTTACGCATTCTTCCAGTTTGCGAAGGACCAGGGACTTGTTGGCGCGGCTCCTGAGGAAATACAGGTTGGTGCCGCCGGTCCAGTCGGATATCTTAACGAATTTGATACCCTCGTATTTTGCAGTTGGAACATGGGTGGTCGTAACGGCTATCTTCTTCTGTCTTGCCATCTCGAATACGGTATCATCGTAGCCCTGCAGGTTGAAGTACTTTAGATCCACGCCTTTTTCCGCTGCTATCTGTTTCCAGGACTGTGTCGCCATGGCGCTCTGGATGTCGTTTTCGCTGGGAAACGGGAATGCAAATGTGAAGTCTTCCAGTTCCTTTAGCATTACGGAATCCTTGCTGCGGAAAAACTTGTCGGAGATGCCGGCGTACATGTCGGTCTCCCCGGCGATGTGAGTTACCTGTATCTTGTCTCCGTGGGCGCTGAAATAATCGTTAAGGTCCAGCGCGGCGTTGAACGTTATGAAAGCAGCGTCCAGGTTTCCGGATACCAGGCGGCGTATCAGATCGTCCGCGGTGGATTTTGTTATGTGGATCTTGGACGTAGGATTCGCGAATATGAAGTCCGTAAGAATGCGCTGTTCGTGTATGTTTCCGAAGCGCGGCTGAGAACCGATCCGTATGGTCCGGTCGCCTTTATTCTTTATGATGTTTACCTGCCTGTTCAGATAATTGTAGTCGTCGTTTATCCTCCGGAGGCTTTCTATCACGGTCTTTCCGTCGTCGGTAAGCTGCAGCGGTCTGGATTTGCTGCTCCTTATGAAGATCTTCAGGCCCAGTTCGTTCTCCACGTTGTTTACGTATTTCGTAATTATCGACGGAGAGTAGGGCAGATAAAAGGACGCGTCCAGAAAGCTTGTATAATTGGGAAGTTCGCAGATAAGGGCTATTTCTTCTGTCGTCATTTCTTTTCCTCCGTTCGGCGGACCGGTATGGCTGTTTTATTGATTCTACCATTTTCATGCGGCAATATAAATATCCTTAACGTAAATCAATGGCTTTTTTAACCGATCTCACGCGGGAGAAGATCTGCAGGTTATTTAAACCATCTAATTAATAAACGGCGTCCGTTCAACGTTTTCGGGAACATTGATTTACGTTTTGAAAATCTATTTCTGTCATTTGATTTTCATGTTGAAAACTTTTGATCCATAATATAAGCATAAAAGTCTAATTCTTTTTAGCAGTTTTACATAGAAAGGATACCGGCATGGACAA
>JAFWVZ010000105.1 GCA_017523605.1 Bacillota bacterium
ACTATCTCTATCACTGCGATGCCCAGCACCCAGGAGCTGAGAACGTCGCTGGGCCAGTGGACGCCTACGTAGATGCGGGAAAGTCCCATGAACACTATGTAGAGTATTAGCAGGGTATTTACCAGCTTGCGCTTACCGTTGCTGCGTATGTAAGCCTCGGCGGGCTGGGGATGCTTCTTGTAGATCGGAAGCGACGCACCCTTGGTCTTGTAATAGTAAGCGAACAGCAGGATGAGCATGGTCCACGCCACAAGGCTCGTAAGGCTGTGGCCGCTGGGGAAGCTCCAGCCGTCCTGCACCAGAAGATGCACGGAAACGTCCGGTCTGGGCCTGCAGAACGTGTATTTAAGCCCCTGGTAGATGCCTACGCAGAACAGGCAGGTGCAGGACATCGGTATTCCGAAGGTAAAACGCGTCTTGCGGAAAAGCAGCAGAATGGCACAGATGACCGTGGGCACCGGCCAGTTACCGCTGTAGGAGAACGGTACCAGTATCTTTGTAAGCCAGTCGCGGCGCAGGCCGAAGAAGAACTTCTGGACTGCGGCGTCGAAGCCTTCCATCCTTCCGGTCATCATGAGCCAGGTTATGAGCGCGAAAACGGCTACTGAAAGCGCTATTTTTATGATCCTTACGCTGCTGAACCTTTTGGTCCCGGGTTTTGTCTGCAGATTTTCTTCCATTGTGTCCGCCTTTCTTGTAAAAACATTGCGATTAGTATATCATAAAGTGTTGTAAATATAAACCAATGGAGGACCATCATGAAGAAAAAACCCATACTCGTTATAATGGCCGCCGGCATGGGAAGCCGTTACGGCGGACTTAAGCAGATCGACCCCATAGGCCCCGCCGGTGAGATAATCATCGATTATTCGCTCTACGACGCTAAAGCTGCCGGGTTCGAAGACGTTATATGCATCATAAAGCACTCCATAGAGGACGATTTTAAGGCCATCATGGAGCGCGGCGCAGCAAAGCACCTTAACATCAGGTACGCTTATCAGGACATAGCGGACATTCCGGAAGGATTCGAGATCCCCGAAGGCCGCGAAAAGCCCTGGGGCACCGGCCACGCCATTCTGGCTGCCAGAGACCTTATAGACGCTCCTTTCGGCGTGATCAACGCGGACGACTACTACGGACGCGAGGTGTTCAAGAATATGTACAATTACCTGGAAAACGCAGAGGACGGAGACTTCTACGACTACTGCATGGCAGGCTACTACATAGAGAACACCCTTACCGAGCACGGCAGCGTGGCACGCGGCGTCTGCGTTACCAAGGACGGATATCTGGAGCACCTGGACGAGCGCACTAAGATCCAGTGGCAGGACGGAAAGATCGTCTTCACCGAAGACGACGGCAAGACCTGGACAGAAGTATCGCCCGGAACACCCGTTTCCATGAACTTCTTCGGATTCACCCCCAGCATCATGAAGGAACTTAAGGAAAGATTCCCCGCGGAGCTGGAAAAGATCCTCAAGAATAACCCGCTTAAGGGCGAGTTCTTCATCCCCATCGTTACCAGCGACCTGGTAGCAGAGGGCAAAGCCAAGGTAAAGGTGCTGGATGCTCCGGACCGCTGGTACGGAGTTACCTACAAGGAAGACCGTCCGGTAGTAGTCGCGGCCATGAGAAAGATGACCGACGACGGCCTCTACCCCGAGGACCTCTGGAAATAGCACACGAAGCGCTGCACCGAGAGGATCTCCGGAAACAGCACACGAAGCGCTGTACCAAGAAGATCTCCGGAAACAGCGCAAGAAGCACCGTACCGAGAGGATCTCCGGAAACAGTGCACGAAGCGCTGTACCCCTGATATCTTTGGAAATGATCGTTG
>JAFWVZ010000106.1 GCA_017523605.1 Bacillota bacterium
GATGTGCTGCCAGCCGGGGATCTCAGTGAATACAAGCAGTCCCAGCCTGTCGCAGGCGTCCAGGAACCATTGGCTCTGCGGGTAATGCGACGTCCTTACTGCATTGCAGCAAAGCTCTTCCTTAAGTATCCTTGCGTCCTCTTCCTGAAGGCTCTTAGTTGCGGCATAACCAATGTAAGGATAGTTCTGATGACGGTTGAGTCCGCGGATGTACAGCTTTTCTCCGTTAAGATAGAAACCGTCCGCCTTGAAAACCGCTGTGCGGAATCCGAAATTATCTTCCCTTGCATCCAGAAGGCTGCCGTCTTTATTGAACAGTTCCGTTCTGAGAGTGTAGAGCTTTGGATGATCCACATGCCAGCTCTGAACGTCCGCGCAGGATATTGTAAGATCTCCTGGTTTTCCGGACGCGGATGCTATCTCTTTATTACCGTCAAGCACCGTAAGTCTGCATTCCGAAGCTTCTCCTTCGGTCTTAACAGCAGCATGTACTGTCTTAAGATCCGGAGTACTTACGAAAACATCATCTATGAAGCTCTGACCCCTTATGTCCAGCCATGCCTCTCTGTAAAGACCGCTGTAGGTAAGATAGTCGATAACGAAGCCGAAAGGCGGAACTTCCTTGTTTTCAGTGGAATCCAGACGCACTGCAAGAACGTTGGAGCCTTCCTTAAGATGCCCGGTAAGCTCAGTTCTGAAACTCGTATAGCCGCAGCGATGCTCCGAAAGAAACTCGCCGTTAAGAAAGACCTGCGCTATGTGAGCAGCGCCGTCAAGCTGCAGGAACACCCTCTTGCCTGCAAGTTCGCTGCCGCATTCGATGACGCGCCTGTATCCGTAGATGCCCTCGTAATCGGAGGGAGACGCATAATGAAGTGATATCTCTTTTACGTTATGAGGAAGATCGACGACGGGATAAGTCCCTTCGCCGCTTAAGAATTCCTCGGACCAAGGGCCGGAAAATTCCCAGCCGCCGCATATGGAAACCATAGACGCTCCTTAATAATATTTTTAAGCAATTAATTATACCATATGTTACATATAAAACATAGTGGACATTTCTCCGCATTTCCCTTTTTATCACCAAAAAAACAAGTCACAAAAAGCCGGAAAACTGTAATCCGCAACAAAAAAGCAGGTCCTGGGACCTGCTTTTTACAACTGTGCTGCTGCTTACTTTATGAACTTCCTGACAAGCCATACTACAAGGCATGCGCCTACGATGGAGAGGATTATGCCTGTTATCCAGCCTCCGCCGACTCCCAGAATGTTGCCGATGATGCCGCCGACGAAACCGCCGACTACACCGAGGATAAGGTTCTTAAGGATGCTGCTGGTATCGCCCTTCATGAGAGAGTTGGCGATGAAACCGCAGATAGCTCCTACTACGATCTCTACGATAAGTTTGATAAGCAGGTGTTTACCTCCGTATGAATCCAGAACACTTTACGATCTAAAATAATTGCTGTTTTCAGTATACATCACGATGCGCACTGTTTTCAATCAGTTTGATATTAAGGATCGAAGGCCAGGATCAATGTCTGATCAGTTCATATACCGAGAACCGCATAGGACGCAGACCTATGCGATGTATCGCACCGCTGGAAAGACATCTCCAGTTCTCATTATCCTGCAGTTCGCTTTCGTACAGACTATTCAAATAGTACAGACGGACCGGTCCGGAACAGACAGATACAAGCATTTCTGCAAAAGGCTTGAATATCCTTCTTGAAAACGGATTGAACAGGTAAACGACTGTCGCATCCTTAAAGAGCTCCGGATGTTCCAGAACATCACCGCAGCATATCTCTACGTTCTCGCATGATGCAGTACGCATGGCAGCTGTTTTTGCAACATCCTCATCCAGCTCTATTCCTATGCATCTGCCGCGGAACCCTTTCGAATACAAATAGGTCAGGACGCGTCCTTCGCCGCAGCCTACATCTATGAAGAAGTCATCAGGAAGAAGCGGAACTTCATTAAATACGCGCTTCATGCAGCGGTAATCCGAACTCTGAGTCGGAGATGAACCCTGTTTTGCATATTTTGAAGGTATGGCCCGGTTAACGGATTTGCCGCCGAACCGCTTATCTCTTAAAGAGGCAGACAGACTGTAGATCTGTTTGGGCAGAAAAGTAATAAAGTAACTGATTATCTTACGGTATTCCCCCTGACGTATCAGTTCCATAAGACGTTTAAGTTTATGCATCCCGTAGAGATCCTTTTTATTATCAGAAAGAGGGAAAGGACGCCCTTTCCCTCAGATGAAACATTTGCTGTCTAAAAGGTATTACTTACCGAAATACCTCTTCAGAAGACCCTCAAGAGCCTTGCCGTGTCTGGCCTCGTCGCGCGCCATCTCGTGAACGGTGTCGTGGATAGCGTCCAGGTTGTACTTCTTTGCCATCTTAGCAAGATCGAACTTGCCCTGGGTGGCGCCGTACTCGCAGTCGACTCTCCACTTAAGATTCTTGGCAGTGGAAGCAGTCATGTTAGGCTCAAGCTCGGAACCGAGAAGCTCCGCGAACTTAGCGGCATGCTCTGCCTCTTCGAAAGCTGCCTTCTCCCAGTAAAGACCGATCTCGGGATAACCTTCCCTGTGAGCGATCCTTGCCATGCAGAGATACATTCCTACCTCGGAGCACTCGCCGTTGAAGTTAGCTTTAAGCTGCTCTATGATGTACTTCTTGTCTTCTTCGCTGGTAACAGCGTCCAGATTCATTCCAACGCCGAAAACATGCTCTGCTGCCAGAGGTGCGGCCTCGTCCATAAGCTTGAACTTGCTGCCGGGGACCTTGCAGGTGGGGCACTTGAAATCAGCGGGGATCTCATCGCCTTCGTAAACATACCCGCATACCGGGCATACCCATTTTTTCATATCAATGACCTCCTGTCTAATGGTTGATATCCATACAGATACATTCTAATTGCACCGATGCCTTTAGTCAATCGAAATCAGGGGCATTTCCGACGCGAAACAGGAAAAACTTCCGCAGTTGTAAAACTATATGTAGAATAATTCATTTGAGTTTAAGCACATTATATAGTATAATATCAAATCATTAAACTGGGAAAAGAGATTCAATACTGTAAAGAGATAAACAACCATGGACGAGTACATCAGAAAAGATACGGCACAGACCGAAGGAAATCATACAACAACAGAAAGACCTGTCTGGACTCCGCCTTCGCAGATAGTCACCGGAGCTGCATCAGATCAGGAATATCAGCGCCCGCAAAGGCCCATGACAAGCTACGAAGCAGACAAGGCCGCCGGAATAACACGCGCAGAAGCCGCAAGATACGACGACGGAAGATCCACCGATGCAACATCTTCCTCTGCAACGCGTTCCTCCGAAGGCAGATCCACACGTACGACTGCCAACAGAGCGGAGCGTTCATCAAGATCTACACGTTCTTCCTCCGCATCCGGACGTGCGGATAAGACAGAACGCACATCTTCCGGATCCGCACGATCCGCAAGAAGCAGATCTTCCAGGGCTGCAGCTGCAGCCGCAAGCGACGGTACCAAGACTACCAAAAAACAGAAGAGTACTTTCCTGCCCTTCATTCTGTTCCCGCTGTTTACTGTATGGCTGGAACTTGTGCTCCACATATTCATGGGGATGGAGCTTAAATATGCTCCGATATACATACTCCACGGTCTGATGTACGGATTCATATTCTCGTTCATCACCAAGCTGTTCCCCAAAAAAGCATCGCTTACGATCTCAAAGATATGGGCGTTCATAATGTCCCTGCTGTTCGGTGTGGAGTTCATAGCCAAGAACATACTGCAGGACTTCTACCCCGCTTCCATGCTCAAGACCGCGGCCGGCAACCATCTTTCGGACTACATCGGCGCCATCCTGATAATGATCGCCAAGAAGTTCTACGTTCTGATACTGTTCCTGGCGCCCGCCATACTGGCCATCATATTCATCAAGAAGCCTCTTAAGTGCAAGATCAAGAAGCGCGGAATACTCATCCTCTCTCTTGTAATCGCGATAATCTTCTTCTTCCTCGGAAAGTTGGCCATAGCCATCCCGTTCAAAGGGAACATCACGCCCAAAGAGCTCTACAACAAGGACACCAACTACAACGAGCAGGTGGAGCAGCTGGGTCTCATCAACATGCTCAGGCTGGACATAAAGCACATGATCTGGCCCGTTGAGGAAGAGATAGACGTTCCCGTGGATCCCACGCCGGTGGATCCGCAGCCCGAAGATCCCGAACAGGCCAAGTACAAGCCGAACAAGATAAATCTGGACTTCGAGCAGATGCAGAAGGATACCGGAAACAACAACATAAAACAGCTTGCCCAGTACTTCAGCACCGTAACGCCTACGATGCAGAACGAGTACACAGGCATGTTCAAGGACTACAACATCGTATTCTTTACGGTAGAAGGTCTGTCCGGCTACGCCCTGGATCCGATCGTAACGCCTACGCTGTGGAAGATAACTCACGAGGGCTTCGTGTTCAACAACTACTACACCGCCCTTCACTTCACCAGCACGTCCAACGGCGAGTGCCAGCACCTGCTGGGACTTTATCCCAAGAGCGGCTTCCCGATCTCCATGAGCCGTACCGGCGAGCTTAAGACCAACACCTACTTCTCGCTGGCAAGGCAGCTCAACCGCGCCGGTTACAAGAGCTACGGTTACCACAACAACATCAACATGTACGGACGTACCGGTTCGCACCCCAACCTGGGATACGACTGGCGCTACATACACTACACGGACAGCTACAAGATGTATTCCGACAGTATCGACTACGAAGGAGCCAAGGGATACAACCAGGGCAAGCTCCGCTGGATGCAGAGAGACTCCTTCATGGTAGCCCACACCGTAACGGATTATCTGACCAGCGACAAGCCGTTCAACGTCTACTATCTGACCGTTTCCGGACATACGCCCTACACCTACACCAGCTGGGCCTGGGGTAAGAGCGGTTCCAACTGGCTGGAGGACGACAGAGTAAAGGCCATGACCTACACCGAAAAGACCAAGGCCTACGAGATGGCCGCCATGGAAGTCGACAAGGCTGTGGAGATACTGATCGAAAAGCTTCAGGAAGCCGGAAAACTTGAGAAGACTTTGATAGTTCTCTCCCCCGACCACGTTCCCTACGCGGACATCGACGCTCTGGAGGAGCTGGCCGGCAAGAAGTTCGGTTCGTCTTCCGACTTCGAAGCGATCAACGAAAGGAACATAGACTTCGAAGTATATCACAGCTGTCTGGCCATCTGGAACCCGACGATCGAGACGAAGCAGATCGACAAAGTCTGCTGCCAGGTCGACATACTCCCGACGGTATCCAACCTTCTGGGCCTGGAATACGACTCCAGAATGCTGGGCGGAACGGACATACTCTCCACTTCCGAGGGTCTGGTAGTGTTCTCGTCCAACTGCTGGAGATCCGACAAGGGATTCTACAACAGCTTCACAAAGACCTTCACACCCAACGCAGGCGTGAACATGTCCCAGAGCGCGCTCGATACCTACGTCAAGTACATGAACAACGTAGTCTCGAACAGGCGCAAGATAACGAACATGATCATCGAGAGCAACTTCTACAACTTCGCGCTTGGATCCAATAAGTACCGC
>JAFWVZ010000107.1 GCA_017523605.1 Bacillota bacterium
AGGTAGTCGTTTACGGTAACTACGTGCACGCCGTGGCCGGCCAGCGCGTTAAGATAGACAGGAAGCGTGGCCACAAGGGTCTTGCCTTCGCCTGTCTTCATTTCAGCGATGTTGCCCTGGTGCAGCACCACGCCGCCTATAAGCTGGACGTGGAAGTGCTTCATGCCAAGGACTCGCCAGGCTGCCTCGCGGCATACGGCAAAGGCTTCCGGAAGTATGTCGTCCAGAGTCTCGCCGTCGGAGAGCCTGCCCTTAAGGTAGGGCGTATAGTCCTTAAGCTCGCGGTCCGTAAGACCCTGCATCTTTTCGTCCAGAGCCTCCACCTGAGCAACGATCTTCTCTATCTTCTTGATCTCGTTGGCGTTCCAGTCGCCGAAGATCTTCTCAAAAAATCCCATTTATTCTCCCTAGTTGAACGC
Source organism: Bacillota bacterium (assembly GCA_017523605.1). Taxonomy (GTDB): domain Bacteria; phylum Bacillota; class Clostridia; order Peptostreptococcales; family Anaerovoracaceae; genus RUG13409. The sequence continues at coordinate 420 of JAFWVZ010000107.1, forward strand.
GTTGTAGATGGCGCGTATGGCCTTCTCGAAATCGCTTCCGGCAACGCCTACGATAATGTTGATCTCCGAAGAGCCCTGGTCTATCATCCTTATGTTTATGCCCTGCTCGGCAAGAGCCGCAAACAGTTTGGCGGCAACGCCGGGACGGTAGGTCATGCCCTGGCCCACGGTGGCGATCATTGCTATGTCGTCGTAGACCTCCAGCATGTCCGGTTCCAGAGTCCTCTTTATGTCCTCTATTATGTCCGGAAGCTTGTTGCCTACCTCGTCGTTGTCCAGAACAACGGACAGAGTGTCGATACCTGTGGGCATGTGCTCGAAGCTTACGTCGTTGCTGTCCAGGATGCTGAACACGCGCTTCATGAAGCCGCGCTCGGAGTTCATCATGTACTTGTGCATTGCTATTACAGTAAAGTTCTTGCTGCCCGCGACGCCTGTAATTACTCCCATGCACTCCTGCGGAGTCTTGTCCTGTATGAACGTTCCCGGATGATCCGGCTCGTTGGTGTTCCTGATGTTGATAGGAATGCCCGCTTCCTTTACCGGGAAGATGGCGTCCTCGTGCATCACGTTAGCGCCCATGTACGAGAGCTCGCGGAGCTCCTGATACGAAATGTAGCGGATCGGCTTAGGATCCTTTACGATCTTGGGGTTAGCCATAAGGAAACCGTTTACGTCTGTCCAGTTCTCGTAGACCTCAGCTTCCGCAGCCCTTGCAACTATGGATCCGCTGATGTCGGAACCGCCGCGGCTGAAAGTCTTTATCTTTCCGTCCGGCTTTGCCCCGTAGAATCCGGGGATGACAGCGTATTCGTGCTCCTTAAGCTCTTCCTTAAGGATGCTGTTGGTCTCTTCCGCAAGGAAACGTCCGCGCTCGTCGAACTTTATGACGTCCGCCGCGTCTATGAAGTCCCAGCCCAGATAAGCCGCTATCAGGCGCGCGCTGAGGTATTCTCCGCGGCTTGCGATGTAGTCCGAACCTGCGCCGTCCTCCATGGCGTGCTTTATCTTATTGTACTCTGCCTGAAGATCCAGCTTGTCCGACCCTATTCCAAGAGTGAACGCTATTGCGCTGAACCTGTCGCAGACCACCTGGAACAGCTGGTCCCAGGGCAGATGGTTCATGAGGTGCGTATGGCAAAGAAGCAGGAGGTCCGTCATCTTTGTATCCTGATCGAAGCGCTTGCCCGGAGCGGATACTACGACGTACCTTCTGGACGGATCAGCAAGGATTATGTCCTTTACCTTGGAAAACTGTATCGTGTCGGCAACAGAGCTGCCTCCGAATTTAGCTACTTTTATACCCATGGTCTTTCTCCTAAATAAAGTATTCTAAATATTTTATCACAAACAAGCGGAATAAACAAACACCCGGCTTAATTGCCGGGTGAAATGATGTTATCGCAAAAAGACTCAGTCCGGAGTGTTAGGAACATACTCCGCAATGCCGGCAGCCTTCCTGAGCTCTTCCACTCTGTTGGTCTGCTCCCAGGTGAAAGCTGCGTCCTCGCGGCCGAAGTGACCGTAGTTGCAGGTCTTCCTGTAGATCGGCCTGCGAAGGTCCAGGTCCCTGATTATTCCCGCAGGGGTAAAGTCGAACACACGGCAGACAATGTCCGCGATCTGCTCGTCCGGAATGTTGCCGGTGCCCTTGGTATCCACCATTACGGATACCGGTTCCGGAACGCCTATGGCGTAGGCGAGCTCTATCTCGCATCTGTCCGCAAGCCCGGAAGCCACAACGTTCTTGGCAGCCCAGCGCGCGGCGTAGCAAGCGGAACGGTCCACCTTCGTGGGGTCCTTGCCGGAGAAGCATCCGCCGCCGTGGCGAGCGTATCCGCCGTAGGTATCGACGATTATCTTGCGGCCTGTAAGTCCGGTGTCGCCGTGAGGCCCGCCGATCACGAACCTGCCCGTGGGATTGACCAGATACTTGGTCCTTCCGTCCAGAAGCTCTTCCGGGATCACCGGCTTTATAACGTGGTCCATAAGATCCCAGCGGATCTGGTCCAGCGTTGCGTCTTCGTCGTGCTGCGTCGAAATGAGCACTGTGTCCACCCTTACCGGCTGCCACTTATCGTCGTATTCCACGGTCACCTGGGTCTTTCCGTCCGGACGGAGGTAAGGAATGGTGCCGTTCTTTCTGACCTTGGTGAGCCTTTGAGCAAGCTTGTGCGCAAGGGAGATAGGAAGAGGCATAAGTTCCGGAGTTTCGTTGCAGGCATAACCGAACATTATGCCCTGGTCTCCGGCGCCGCCAACCTGATCGTTGGTGCCCAGCGCTATGTCCGCGCTCTGCGCGTGCACGGAATTGAGCACGCCGCAGGAATAGTAGTCGAAGCCGTACTCGGACTTGGTGTAGCCTATGTCCTTTATTACGTCTCTGGCTATCTTCTGAAAATCTATGAAACCGTTAGTGGTTATCTCGCCCATTATGGTGCAAAGACCTGTGGTGACGAAAGTCTCGCAGGCTACTCTGCTGTTGGGGTCCTGGCGAAGCGCTTCGTCCAGGACGGCATCCGAGATCTGGTCGCAGATCTTGTCCGGATGACCTTCTGTAACGGATTCCGATGTGAATAATCTTATCATTTCTGTCCTTTCCCGGGGAAGAAAAAACCCCGTCTTAGACGAGGTGTGTTTCCTTTTCCTCATCTTTCAGATCGCTCTGTAGGATTTGGCACCTTGTAAAATACAGGTTGCCGGGCATCATCGGGCCTATTCCCTCCGCCGCTCTTGATGAGAGCCTTATTTATATTATCATGGGCGCATATATGCCTTCCCATGCAGGGAGGAGCGGATCTCCTCGCCGTTTAGGTTATCACATATGGGGCATGTAGTCAACCGGACTTTGGCACTATTCTTTGTTATATTTATTGCAGACCGATGTGCTGCGTCGAGGCGCTTCGAAAGCGGTAGAAGAGACTTTTCGCTAAGGCTTTTCCGGGAGGCCGTTAGGTACGAGCCGACCGGCTAAAAGCCTCGAAAAGGCTCGGCGTGAAACCGCGAAGTGGGCCGACGAGCAGCACACGGTCTGCAATTCTATACAAATTAAAAGTACCGTATCTCCGGCATTAAATGCAGCCGATACGGTACTAATGTAATAACAAATCATCCGCGATCCTAACGCCTGCCTGCGATGGCGTCCAGATACTCCTCGAAATCGGTAAATCCGCTGATCGCAAAATCGTATAGGACTCCGCAGTCGAAATTGTAGCGTCCGGTCGGATAGACCTTGTCCGCCAGCGGCGAGCGGCTTATCAGGATCTCGCTCTTCTGTATGTCCGGGACGGAATTTGCCGCGGATATCAGCTGGCCGTAATCGGTAACGTAATACAGCGTTTCTATGTCGTCCGACAGCGCGAATTCCTGCTTCTCCACGTGGCTGTTGTCCGGCTTGAAGCACATGAACATCTCGCCTGTCTCGTGACCGGTCCTTGTGGCGCCCGCTGTAAAGTCGTCGAAGCAGCTGTCGAAGCTGTCCATGTCCGCGATTATCTCGTAGACGGTTATGTACTCCCTGCGGGCAGTCTTCATGGAGGCTTCCGCGCTGCTGATCCTGAAGGCGGACCTTCTTCTGCAGCTCTTTACCTTGCCGTTGCTGAGGGTGACTTCGCTTACTACTATCCAGTGCGAATCCGAGCTTTCCACCAAAGACTCGCAGAGGTACGACGTGCCGCTCTCGTCCTTGAACTCTTCTATCTTGTTCTTAAGGAACGTGGCGTGGGACGGAAGCGAAACGTCTTCCAGATCGGCCGGATCCGCGTCCGGAGCCGCAAGAAGAGCGGCGCCCTTCGGGTCCTTGCCGAACAGCCTCATAAGGTAATAATTCACCGTGCCGTAGTCCGTGCTGATCATGGTGCAGAGCTTAAGGTCCAGCCTGCGTTTCTGCTCCTCGGAAAACTCCACGGGATTCCTGAGAATGAACCCTATGTCCGCGATGTTCTCCGGCAGAGGCTGATGCTTCCTTTTGGTCTCCTCCGCAAAAGAGCAGATAAGATAGCGGCTCTCGTCCTCCGACAGCGGCCAGTAACCTGCGCCCAAGCCTCCGAAGTTGCGCTTCGTTAGTGTCGCAAGCTCTTCCTCGTCCTTTACCTTGCTGATCTGCAGGTAGTCCAGACCTATCTCTTCTATGTCGTAGTAGTAGAAGTGGTAGATGTCCTCCGGATCCAGCGGGTCCGTAAAGTCCTTCCAGTGCACCCTAAGTCCCAGCACGCCCATAAGACGCGTGTCCGTGCAGACCGCGTCCTGGAACCTGTATTTATCTGTGACCGGGCTTACCAGTCCGCCCTTAAGCACCTTGAATTCCGGCATCTGTCCTCCGACCCGTGTCCCCGAAATGACCCTGGATACAAACTTAGCTGTAAAGACAAAAACCCGGCCAGATATAGCCGGGCTTGTTTTGCTTTTTTGCTGCAGATATTACTTGATGTTGTACTTCTGCTTGAACTTCTCTACACGGCCGCCGCGGTTGATGAACTTCTGCTGGCCTGTGAAGAACGGGTGGCACTCAGAGCATACGTCGAGCTTGATCTCCGGCTTGTTAGACTTTGTCATGAATGTGTTGCCGCATGCGCAGGTGACCTTGCAGTCCATATATTTGGGATGGATTCCTTCTTTCATTGCGAATTTCCTCCTTGTTTCTGTTCAAAATGCCTTGTTAGTTTAGCATAAGGGAAAGGCATATGCAAGCGTTTTTTGTGTGGTTTAGTTCGAAAAGCTGTTTTGCTGTATCTATTGGTATTTTTGCGGGGAATGTGCCGTATGCAGCGGACAATCAGGGAACCCGGTCCTTAGCGACCGGCGAGCTGAAAGCGAAGGCGGAGCTTAGTACCGCTGGGAGGGTGCCCTGTTAGCGGGAGCGTGTCCGTAAATACGGCACTTTCCCGCCGAATAAGCAATACCCTAGATCAGGAAACAGCCTTTTCGCGGTGCTTCTTAGACCACTGAACGTAGCGGATTATAAGCGCTATGTCCGTTATCACCCAGGACGTTACGTAGCTGAGCCCCAGGATGATAAGCGAGTGGTAGATAAGACCGAACACCACCAGCACCCAAAGTATGCGGAAGCCGCAGATGCCAAGGCCAAGAATTATTACAGGAACTATAGCGTCGCCGGCGCCCTTAAGCGTTCCGCTTATTACTTCTATGAAAGTCCATGTAAAGTAATACGGCACGAAGTACAGCATTATCTCCCAGGTCTTTTCCATAAGCGCCTGATCGTCCGTAAACAGAAGTATGGCCGGCCTGCCTATCGCAAGCAGCGCAGCGCTCATGACTACTGTGACGGCGGAGAAGACCTTCATGCTCAGCTTAACGCACTCGCGCACGCGGTCCATGCGTCCGGCTCCGTAGTTCTGACCCACGAAGTTCATTACGGATACTCCCGCCGCGCTTATTATTGCCCAGTAGATGCCGTCGATCTTTCCGGTAAGCGACCAGGCTGCGACCACGGTAGTTCCGAGGGAGTTGACTCCGGTCTGTATGACTGCGTTGGAGAATCCGAACATGGTCTGCTGGAGGCCCGAGGGTATGCCTATCTTAAGCATCCTGCGA
>JAFWVZ010000108.1 GCA_017523605.1 Bacillota bacterium
CGCAAGGGACATGTTCGGTACGCTTATGGCGGCCGGAATAACCATACATCTGGGACTGCAGGTGATACTCAACGTCGCCGTGGTCTCCGCATCTTTCCCGCCCACGGGCGTGGTGCTTCCGCTTATAAGCCTGGGCGGAACGGCTACCGTGCTCTTCATGATGGAGCTGGGAATACTGTTCAACATATCCAAGCAGGCTTCGGAGAAGGAAACGTTATGAAGATAGTCATGAGCTGCGGCGGCACCGGCGGACACATCTATCCCGCCATCGCCATTGCGGACAAGATAAGAGAACATCACCCGGAAGCAGAGATACTGTTCATAGGCACCAAGAAAGGTATGGAAAACAGTCTGGTCCCCGCAGCCGGTTACGAGATAAAAGGCATAGATGCGCGCGGCTTCGACAGAAAGCATCTGGCGGAGAACTTCAAGACTCTGCACACATTCTTTGAAGGCACACGCGAGGTAGGCCGCATACTTAAGGACTTTGCTCCGGACATCGCCGTAGGCACGGGCGGATACGTTACAGGTTCCGTAATAAGCAAGGCTCATGGTCTTGGAATAAAGTGCTTCATACACGAACAGAACGCTCTTCCGGGCCTTGCCAACAGGTTTTTGTCCGGCTTCGCAGACAAGGTGTTTACAAGCTTTGCAGGCACCGAGGACAGGTTCAGACATCCGGACAGAGTCATAATGACCGGCAACCCCGTAAGGGGAGGATTCGTTACTCTGGACCGCGCGGAATGCAGGAGAAAACTGGGGCTTGAGGACGGACAGACCATGGTGCTGCTCTTCGGCGGCAGTCTGGGCGCGGAAGTCCTTAACAGAGAGGCTCTGGGTCTTGTAAAGAAACTGAGCGGAAACGATATAAGGCTGTTCTTCGTAAGCGGCAAAAGGCACTACGAAGAGATAAAGGAAAAGCTGGACGCCATGGACAAAGATCTTGGATTCCTTACTTTCATGCCTTACGCGGACAACATGCCGGAACTGATGTGCGCTTCGGATCTTGTGGTAAGCAGGGCGGGAGCCATTGCGGTATCCGAGATAGCCGTGTGCGGAAAGCCCAGCGTGCTGGTGCCTTCTCCCAACGTTACGGACAACCATCAGTTCTACAACGCCAAGGCCGTAGCAGACGCGGACGCGGCTGTCCTGATAGAAGAAAAGGACCTTCCGGAAGGGGAGGATAAGCTGGCTGAGGCAGTGCTTGCGCTGGCATCGGATAAAGAAAGACTTTCCGCCATGTCGGAGGCCGCAAAGAAGTTGGCAAGACCGGACGCAGCGGATATAATATACAAGGAGCTGGGGCTGGACGCATAGTCCTGTCCGGCTGCCCGGATACAGATGAGCGAATACGAAGATCCTTCTGCTTACAAAAGCAAGAGCAAGCGGAAAAAGAAGAAGAGAAGAAAAAAGCGTCCTTTCCTTACGCTTTTCATAATAGTGCTGGTCATAGTGGGAGCAGTGCTTCTTTTGAAGTCTTCGCTTTTCAGCGTTACGGACATACGCGTGGAGGGCAATAAGTACTACACACCTTCGCAGGTGATAGAGCTTTCCGGGATCGAGACCGGAAAGAACCTTATATTCGACGTTAAGCCCCGTGCAGCTGTAAAGAACCTGCTGCAGAGCGCGTACATAAAGAACGCCAAGGTAGAAAAAGTGCCCATGGGCACCGTAGTCATAAAGCTGGAGGAGCGCGTGGAGTATGCCGCGATAGAGTCCGGCGGACGCTACGTCATAATAGATACCGAGGGCACCGTCCTGCGCACAGCGGACGAGGAGCCCAGGATCACCGTTCTGGAAGGAATTGCCCTTTCTTCGGCAGAGGAGGGCAGACCCGTCAAGGCGGAACAGAGCTACATGCTTACCAGTACGCTCAAGATACTGGAAGAGACCAACAAACTGGATCTTTATTTCAAGAAGATATTCTTTTCGAGCGCCTTTGTTAAGGCTTACATCTACGACCAGTACTACTGCGAGGGGACTCCGGACGGAATACTGGCTGCGCTTCCGGCTGTAAAACGTCTGGCTGAGGAGCACTTCAAGCAGGACATAAACAAGGGCGTCATCAAGATCGGCACGGGCGGAGAGCTCTTCTTCGACCCCAGGATCGATTAGTAAAAACCTGCATTTCATCCCTAAAATCCGTTGTTAGTAATAATAGTTTGTGCTATTATAATATTAATATGCACAAGTAGGTCAAGGAGGCCATAAATATGCCTATGTTACAATTCGAAACCCCGGCAGATTCCCCCGCTAACATCAAGGTGGTAGGAATAGGCGGAGCCGGCTGCAACGCAGTAAATCGCATGATAGAATCCAACCTTCAGGGCATCAGCTTCATCGCGATCAACACAGATAAACAGAACCTCAACAAGTCCAAGGCAGAGACCAAGGTCCAGATAGGCGAAAAGCTCACAAAGGGCCTGGGCGCCGGCGGAAATCCGGAGATCGGACAGAAATCCGCGGAAGAGAGCCTTGAGAACATCGAGAGCCAGCTGGAAGGCGCGGACATGGTATTCATCACCGCCGGCATGGGCGGAGGCACAGGCACCGGAGCTGCTCCGATAGTCGCCAAGGCCGCCAAACTTTCCGGAGCTCTTACGGTAGGCGTAGTCACCAAACCGTTCACTTTCGAGGGAAAGAAGCGCAGAGAGCATGCGGATCTGGGCATCAAGTTCCTTAAGAACTACGTGGACTCCCTGGTGGTAGTCCCCAACGACAAGCTCCTTACCGTATCCGAAAAGAACACAAGCATTCTGGATGCATTCAAGATGGCGGACGAAGTCCTTAAGGACGGCGTGGAGAGCATAGCAAGCCTCATCTCCGAAGACGGACTCATCAATCTGGACTTCGCGGACGTTAAGACCGTAATGGGAGACCGCGGCATAGCACACATGGGCGTAGGCACCGCAAGCGGAGAGAACAGGGTGGAGGCAGCGATCAAGAACGCTATCGAGAGCCCGCTCCTGGAGACCACGATCAAGGGCGCCAAGGCGCTGCTGCTCAACGTCGTAGGCGGTTACGACCTCGGCATGCTGGAACTCAACGATGCTGCTGACGTAGTTGCCAGAGAAGTCGACGACGATGCCATCATCATATTCGGCGCGTCCGTACGCGAGGACATGGAGAATACCGTCCGCGTAACCATCATCGCCACCGGATTCGACGACGACCTGGACAAGATCCAGATACCCGGCAAGGGACTCGGCGAGGAAAAGCCGGAGGCCAGCGTTGTGGAACTGGACGAGAGCGTGGAGGAGATCAAGAAGGAAACGAGCTATCAGCCCGACAACGATTTCCCCATTCCCGCATTCCTTAAGAACGCAGGAAACACCAACCTCGACCTCTGATCACAGACAGGACCTGGGGCGGGCTGAATGCCCGCCCTTTTGTCAATAATAAGCATAGCGCGGCACGGATGAGGCAGATAAACTCTTCGGACAACAGAATAGTCAGAGAGGCAGTATCGCTCCTGGAAAAGAAATACCGCGACAGGCTGGGGCTCTACCTTATCGAAGGACCGAACATAATCGGCGAAGCCGTAAGCCGCAAGGGAACTGTAAAGACGGTGTTCCTGAGATCGGACGCGCAGGACGCGGACGCGCTCGGGACCGCTCAGGCAGCGGAAGAGGCAGGCATAGATGTCTGTGTTCTTTCGCGCGAGCTTTTTTCCAGGATAACGGACGCCAGGACTCCGCAGTGCATAGCCGCGGAGGCATATAAGCCGGACGAACCGGACCTGTCCGCGCTGCCGGAAGGAGCCAACGTTCTGGTCCTGGACAGACTGCAGGATCCCGGAAACGTAGGTACACTTATCAGGACCGCGGAAGCCATGGGCTTTTCGGCAGCTGTGCTGGTAAA